>CAZEHW010000019.1:0-22943 GCA_964511865.1 uncultured Hyphomicrobiales bacterium
ACCGGCAATATTTTTAATACTTTCGGGTAAGCTTGTTAATTTATTGTCTTGCAAATATAACTTTTGTAATTTATCTAAATTACCAATACTTTTCGGTATAACTGTAATTTCATTTTTCCTAAAAGCCAATTCAACAACATTTGACAAATCACCAATTGATTCAGGAATTTCTTTAATTTGATTTTCAAATGCCCATAGTTTAGTCAAATGTAGAAGTTCTCCTATATTGTATGGTAGTGAATCAATTTCATTATCACTTAAATCCAATTCTTCTAAAAGATCCATACCACAAAATCCATTTGATATGTATTTAATACTGCATTCATTCAGCCACAATATCTTTAGTCGGTCCAATTTTCCAAAACTTTCAGGTATGTAGACAATACCCGGATTTCTCATAAATGAAATTTCTTCGAGACTGGTCAAATTTCCAATACATTCGGGAATTTCTTCTATCTTAGCACTCGTAAAATAAAGATATTTTACACCGTTCCAATAGCGAATTCCATTTATAACGCAGGTTTCTTCAAAACCGCAGGGGCAATCTGGTTCTTCTTTGCAACTGATAAAGAACACTAATAAAATCAAAATATTTATAAGCTTTTTCATAACGTACTCCTATCAAATTTTAATTAGTTAATTGCCTAAAAGTAAATTTAAACCTTTTTCTCATAAATTCAAATAGTAGAAATTACTATTTTGAATAATTTTTTATTTATTTTACAACACCTCATCAAACTCAATTGCTTCTTTCATCAGCTTCTTAATCTTGGATTGAACTATATCTTTTTTTGATTCAATCTTTATATGCCTCATGGTTTTTCCTATTCCTTCGAGCAAATCTGCATTTTTAAGTTTTGCTCCGTAAAAGAACTGGAGATTGATGTGTTCTTTATGCACATGAATTGAGCAAATATGCTTATTTCTATAGTATGTAGGCGAACCCCATTTTATTTCTTCCTTAAGTTCATTTGAGCTTTTTAGTATAATTTCTCTGATTTGATCCACAGCTGGTATTAATTCTTTAGGAACTTTTGCTAAAAAATCTTTATAAAATTTCATATATCTATATAAATCAATTATTTATAAAAATCTGTAAAATGTTTCACGTGAAACATTTTATTTGTACTTTCTCTTCAAATCACGATAAAGTTCAAGGGAATTTTTGATACCAAGTTTTTCGTTTTCGTCAAACTCGTAAAACTTTGATTTGTATTGCTCTTTTACTATTGGCACTCCGCTGATTGGTCGTGTTACAATTGTATCTTTAGGCATATTACCTAAAGAACGGAATCCGGCAGTAATTTCCGGTTGTAAACTAATTTTTTCTAAGATTTTATCAATGTTATCACCGGAGTAAGAGTAATACTTGTAAACTCTTTTAGGTCCTTTATGTGTCTTCCTTTTCTTAACCTCTGGTTTTTCAGTGGATACAAACTGCACTGTATCTCTGCCAATTGTGATTTCTATTATTGGCTCAAAGCCATATACAGCTTTCTTAAAAACTAAAACTACTGTTTTTAAATTTACATTATCAACAACATCTATCCACATCTTATTTCCAAACATTGGCTCCTGGTCTCTTTCCGGGAGAAAGTTATTGTGGCAATATTCAAATATTTTGGAAGTATCTTTTTGGAATACCCTAAAATATTCCCTCTTATTGTCGTCAGTCACAAAAGTATAATCCTTAATCATGTGATGACTACAAGATAGTAGAAAAATTATAATTAATATAAATGATATTTGTTTTTTCATAATCTCACTTTCCTATACAAAAATTACCGAAAACTGCATTCAGCACTTCTTCGCTCCAGCTCTCCCCTGTTATTTCTCCGAGTTTTTTTGCTGCATTGCGTATATCAATAGCAATAATATCGTTAGTCAAACCTGAATTCAGAGATAACAAAGCATATTCCAAATCCTTTGATGCCTGATTCAAAAGGCTTGCCTGCCGTTGATTTACCAGAACATCATTTAATCTTTCCGTACTACGCTTAGCATTTTGATATATAACGCTTTTGAGCATATCGATTCCATCACCACTTTTGGCAGAAATATATAGCCACTTTTTATTTTTTTTCAAACCGGCAGTTAAATCAATTTTATTTTGGACAAGAATAACATAACTTTCGGGATATTTTTCCTTTAACTCTTCGAATAATTTTTCAGAGTTGCTTTCGGATATTGAAATATCATTAAGAACTAGTATCATATTAGATTGTTCGAGAATGGACTCAACCAATTTTATTCCTTCAATTTCAATAATGTTTGTTGTATCTCTTATTCCTGCAGTGTCTATCAGGCGAAACATAATCCCTCCGATCATCATGTTTTCTTCGAGATAATCTCTTGTTGTTCCTGGTATTTCGCTGACTATAGCCCTCCGTTTTTTAAGTAATGTATTAAATAATTTTGATTTGCCTGCATTTGGATAACCCACTATACCCACAAAATAACCTGACCTTAAAATCTCGGCAGATTTGTACGAATCAGCCAATTCCATACAATATTTATGTGTATTGGATATTTTTTCTTTTATCTCATTTTTATTTAGAAATTCAACGTCCTCATCTGCAAAATCCAACTCCAGTTCTAACAATCCTGCAATTTCAACCAGTTGGTTTCTTAATTCCATAAGCTGTGTAGTAAACCCACCTAAAAGCTGTCTTGCTGATGTTTGGGCTCCAAGGACAGAGCTTGAGTGAATCATATCGGCAACTGCTTCAACTTGAGTTAAGTCTAATCTACTATTAAGAAACGCTTTTTTTGTAAATTCTCCGGGTTCTGCAAGTACAGCTCCTTTTTTAATAAGAGTATTGATAATTTCATCTGCAATAATGTAACCTCCATGACAAGAGATTTCGACTACATTTTCTCCTGTGTAGGAGGTAGGTTCTTTGAAAACGCTTACCAGCACATTATCAATAAACTTATCGTCATTCATGAATTTGCCGTAAGCTATGGAATGTGTCGGTATATTTAATAACCTTTTCTTACCTTTAAAGCATTTTTCGGTTATATGAATAGCATATTTCCCCGAAAGTCGAATGACTGCTATTCCTGATACTCCCGGTGGAGTTGCCAATGCTGTTATTGTTTTCATTATTTTAGTATTACAATTTTCTTATATTCGAAACTTGTTCCACGTGAAACATTAATGTAGTATTCACCCGAAGGAAATTCACTTATATCCATATTAATCAAGCTATTAGATTTCTTATTGCTTGTATTAAATAATAAAGTTCCTTTAGAATCATACAAAGACATGTTAATATAATCTAAGTCATTGGAATTCAATAGGATATTAAATATTCCATCGGTTGGATTCGGGAATATACTTTCAATCAATGAATTTGAAGAAATTTGTTCAACAACATCAGTTAGATTATAAATCATAATTTCTTCAGAATATCCAAAGCTTCCGTCTTTATCAACACCTTTAATCCGATAAAGAAAATTACCTCTTCCCAAATCAGAAGTATCAGAAAAATTGTAAGTTCTTATTTCCATGGTATTCCCTGCTGCATCCAGCTCGCCAATTGGAGTAAACTCACCTTCAGGGAAAAATGGTATTGATAATACAGGAACTGGTAATGTATCTTTTTCAATAATGAATTTATCAGTATTCATTTCGGAAGCAGTTTTCCATTCCAGATTTATAATTAATTTATTATAAATTGTGTCTCTGGTTTCAATAGCATTAAAACTGATTAGTTCGAAAGGACAAATTTTATCTTTTTCGGAAGCATTTAAAACTAACGAAATGAAAAAGAATACTAACAAATGGAATCTAAATTTGAAAATATTTTTCATACTAAATCTTTCAGGGCTTTTTACAAAATTTATAAAATCAAATTTAGTGAAAAAAATGTATGTTGTGAAACTTTGGGATAAAGATTTTAGATTTATAATTCATTATCAAAAATAATTCCAATATGTTATCGGGGTCAGGAGTGTTAATATTTTGTTGAAAAAGGGGCTAAAAAGCGACCCGTTTAAATTGCTTCAGGGCGGTTTTTCGACCGCCCTGAATGATATTTTATAGGTTAGGTGTATTCTCTCAATACAAGCTATATTAACCTTGTTAAACGAGGTTTCTTTTTATGCAAGAAATTTTTTAATTTGTTAATATTTTGTTGAATTTATCAATACGATAAATGTAGCAAATTAAATGTACCGCTTGTAACTTTGAGTTCATTCAATCCTGCATCATACAAATTGAAACTAAATGTACCTTTAACTTTCGAACCGAGTGATGTTCCATATTCTGTTATTTTTAAAGTTCCGGTTGTAGAGCCGTAAGTTGAAACATCTTCTACATTAATAGTACAAAATACAGGCGGGTCATCAACATTTTGTAGTGTCAAATCATAAGTCTTTTTTGTCGGTGAAAAAACGGAAATAATAACTGTAACATCTTTTCCATTAATTTCCTGAGTTCCTGTTATCGCCAGAACTTGTTCCCCATCAACTGTGGTTGTTACAGCTGTTGCTGTCGTTGCTGAAAATTTTCCTGAAACTGCTCCTGCCAATGTAAAATTCAATCCGTTTGCCAAATCAACAGGTGAAGTTGAATCTTCACTGCATGATGTAAATAGCAAAAAACCTGTAATGCAAAATAATAATAATGCTCTTATCATAATTGTCTCCTAAATAAATTATAAATAATAATACACAAATATATTAATTAAAATTTGAATAATGATACAAAATATTTTTTCTTTAATTTATTATTTTGGAATAATTTTTTCTTGATGTAATTTACTTTTTTTAAAATGTTATTTTTAATTTATTTAAGTGAAAACGAAATTATCAATTATTTTTATTTTGCTTTTTGTTATCGCATCATCTGATGCTATATCACAAGAGAAGGAGCTAAGAAACTTTTGGAGAAATTTCCAGAAGGCAGTTATCGAAACAGATGATTCGGCTGTTGTTGCCCTATCATTTTTTTCTAATGAAGAAGAAAAACAATATTTCAATTTCGAATTGATTTTCGATTTTGATGCAGTCAATACAATTAAAAATTCTTCTTTATATGATTTGGAAAAAGTTCCAAGGGTTCACGAGGAAACTGAGGATAGTCCTTTTGATGTTTTAGGACTACCGGAAGAAATTCAAGAAGTTTATATCCTGACAGTCCAGGCAGAATACGAGGATGAAGAATCTGTTGTAGCTTATGACAGAATCTATGTTTTCGGTAAAATCGAAAGTAAATTTAAATTTCTTGGTTTTTATACAGTAGAATAAATTTTATTATTGATGATAAATTAATAAAATAGTTTATTTTAATAATAGTCTGAATACAAAATTTATTTTAATCAATTTTAAAAAGATTATGAAAACAAAAAATTTCAGTGAGACATTTTGGAAACAATTTCAAACTGCTGTTACATCGGGAAACAGAAAAGATGTTACTAAACTTTGCTATTTTTATTCTGAAGAAGATAAAAATTATTTTCTCGAAACGTACCGTGATACATTTGATGAGACAGCGATTGCCGCAATCGGCTCATCGAAATTCACAGCATTGAAAGCTATCCCTGAAAACACAAAATCTCCGGGTATTGGTCCTTTTGAATTGTTGATTTTACCTGAATCATTGAATTTAGTTTATGTTCTTAATGTAGCATATACGGGAAACGAGCAAGTCGAAGATGATTACTATACAGAGGAAGAGGAAGACTATTACAGTGACTTCGATAAAGATATTGACTTCGATATTGATTCCGAAAAATACGATGATTTGGATTTCGAAGGCGATGATGTTATCGAATTAATAAAATCGTTTGTATTTGGAGAAATTAATGGTGAATTCAAATTTTTAGGAACATACCAACTCGATTAATTTGATTTTTTAGTTAATAGGTATTATTTTAGTATCATAAATTTTTGAGAAATAATAATACTTATAATTATGGATATATTTTCCGGAATAGACCCAACAATCGTAAGCTGGGTAATACTGCCTTTGTTTATTGTAGTTGCTCGAATCATTGACGTTAGTTTAGGCACAGTTCGAATTATACTTGTCAGCAAAGGAGTACGGGGATTAGCCGCGATACTGGGTTTCATCGAGGTTTTCGTCTGGATTATTGCCATTGGACAGATAATGCAAAACCTGAATAATTTTCTTAACTATTTAGGGTATGCCACAGGATTTGCTTTAGGAACATACATTGGTATTTTTATCGAAAACAAATTATCAATTGGGAAAGTGTTAATTCGCATAATTACAAGAAGAGAAGCAACCGACCTTTTAGATCATTTAATTTCACAGGACTATCACCTAACCAGCATGGATGCTGAAGGAAGGTTCGGAGATGTAAAAATAATTTTTATGGTGCTTCAGCGAAAAGAAGTCCCCTCTGTCATTTCTCTAATTAATGAATATAATCCTCGCGCTTTTTATACGATTGAAGATGTTAGGTGTGTCAACGATACTGCATTGCTGTCCGGGAACAATCCTTTCTTTCTGAAATTAAGTAATCTTAGAAAAGTATTTACATTGAGAAAGTAAATTGGAAAAACTATACTTAACAATTTGCCAAAAGAAAATAATTTCTTAATTTATAGAACTATATTTTAAACGGTTATTAGGAAATTGTTATTATGAAAATTTTATACTCATTTATTGTTTTATTGTTTGCTCTAAATATTTCTTCTGCATTGTCTCAGGATAATACATGGTTCAAAGATATTACAATCCAAGCAGGACTGCAGGGGCTTAAAACGACTTATGTACAATCTGCAGATGTAAACGGAGATTTCTTTCCGGATATTTTAATTGGTACGAGTGGTATTTTAGTCGGACACAGCCAGACATTTTCGCTTTTTCTTAATGTTGAGGACCCTGAAAATCCGGGGCAAAGGAAGTTTGTTGACTTCACTGAAGAATCGGGTATAAATGTAAGCCGAATACCCGGAAAACCAATGCGGGAGTATGATTTGGCTATTCTCGGAGATATAGACAATGACGGCGATGTGGACTTGGTAAGCAGTTTGTATTATCACCGCCTGGAAAATGTTACTAATCCGGATACATTGGATAAATCGGAAGTTTTCCTTAATGACGGAACAGGTCATTTCACTATAAAATCAGATGCAGGTTTGTCAGACCATGTTTTTTATCCAAATTTATATCCCGGATTGATTGATGCAGTCGGTTTGTCATTCATAGATTATGATTTTGACGGAATATTGGACTTATACATTGCTACAAAATTTAAAGATTACAGAATGGGCATTAACTTTCCTGATATATTGATGAAAGGTAATGGAGACGGCTCATTTACAGAAGTCAAAAATGCAGGGGTTGGAAATATCGAAGAACCGCTCTATGGTGTAAATGTTACTGATTATGACAATGACGGCTGGCAGGATGTGATTACATCACCTTATTGCAAAACCGGTGGAAGAATAATGAGGAATATGGGTAACGGACAATTTCTCGATGTAGCTCAAAGTGTCGGATATAGTGCTCAAAATTATGGCGGTGATGCCGGTTATGATGCAAATGGAAATTGGGTACAGCAACCTCTTTGCCAGTGGGAGGCTCCTACTGCTGATTTCGACAATGATGGAGATATGGATATTCTGCAATGCTTGATTCATGGGGGTTTGCAGGTGCATTCAAACGGAACAATAGAAGGACATACACACATAGCCATCAATCAGGGACCACCGGATTATAATTTTGTCGATGATTTAAATATAATTCACAGGAATGAAGATATTGGCTCACATCTTGGCGACTATAGCGGTTTGTGGGTGGATTTCGATAACGATGGATGGCAGGATGTTGTTGTTTGCCAGGGTTATTATACACCTGCTACCGACAGAGTTTATATGTGCATACAGAAGGATGACCATCAATTTTATGATGTAACAAATGAGTTGGGGTTAATGTACATGAAAGATGCTTCCAATGCGGAGCTAAGCGATTTTGATTTGGATGGAGATAATGACATTTTCATCTTTCACAGTAAGGACACTGCACGGTTGAGACTTATCAGAAATGATATATCTAACAACAGCAATTGGATTTCTGTGAAATTAAATCCACCAGCCGGATGCAATCAAAGTGCAATTGGTGCAAGAGTAACTATTCATTCCGACACATTAAATCAAATAAGGGAAATTCAAACAGGTTTGGGGCACTTTGGAGGACAACAGCCATTTATTCTTAACTTTGGATTAGCAAATATGAATCGTGTTGATTCGATAACTATCCGTTGGCCCATGATGTATTCACCAATAACAAAGATTTATAATCCGCCTACAAATATTAACATCATTTCCGATTCTTTGGGAAATATTGATTTCATCAAGACATGGGAAGGAACAAAAGCAATCGTTAAATTTATTCAGCCATATACTGACTTTGGGAAATTGAATGTTGGTGATTCTTTAGATATGATTTTCGAAATTACAAACGTTGGTGATGCAACATTAGATGTAAGTAATTATCTAATTGAAAATGATGAAAATTCTGTTTTCACAATACTTGATAAAGAAGCTCCATTCTCTCTTGGAACACAGGAAACAAAAGAAATAAAAGTGAGATTCAAACCTAATCTTAGAGAAAATTATAAATCTGTAGTTACCTTTGTTTCAAATGCTGTTAACGACCAGACAAAATCTTATGATATACAAGGGCAAGGATACAAGCCTGAGCCTTTTATTGCTCTTGACAAAAAAGAACTACGATACGACAGCACGAAAACGAGTGCAACACAGACAATCACTATCTCTAATCCCGGCGAACTCGATTTAGTTATTGATGAAATTACTTTTATTGATGACATCTATAATGTTTACTCAATAGCAGAATTAAAAAATAATATTGTCCAGTTGCCTATAACTATAGCCGCACAGGAAAATCTTACTTTAAGTTTTGTATTTGAACCGAAGCTTAGAATGGATTATAATGCAGAACTGAAGATACATTCAAATGCCTACAAAGATACAAATATGCTTGTTGGTTTATATGGCATTGGTGATGCACCTACTCCGCTTATCAGGATTACAAGCGTATTTATTAATTTCAAAACGGTACCTATTAACAGTTATTCAGATGAAACCATCAGTATTGAAAATACTGGCGATGGAATCTTGAATGTTAGTAATATTGACTTTGAAGATAATGATGATAATGTGTACAGCATTCCAGGTGTTACATTCCCAATAAGTATTGATGGTAATAATTCCAGAGAAATTGATATTCGGTTTTCACCAAAAGAACAGATAAGTTACAACAGAAAAGTGCTTGTATATTCAGATGCTTTTAACGATACTTTAAAGCAGTTAAATGCCAGAGGTACCGGCGGAGAGCCAGTTTTCACAGAAGAACAGAAATATGAAAATGAAAATATATCGGTTGTTTTGTCACCAAATCCTTTTGTTGATAAATTGAAAATCAATTATGAATTAGTTAATGGGATCAACGAAATTCCTGAAATATACCTTACAGGTTTGCAGGGAAATACTGTTTTTGTTTTTTCGGATATTAAGACAAACAGAGAATTTGATTTATCGGATTTATCTTCAGGTGTGTATTTTCTTGTAATAAAAACAGCCGGGAAATTAACAACAATTCCTGTAGTGAAAATATAAAGATATAAAAATATCAGTTCCTTAGATTATATTTGTAATATACAAATTGATGAAAAAAGATTTTTTAGATATATGATAAATAAAATATTATGAAAAAATTAATTGCAACTTTAATGTTTTTTATTTCTCCTCTGATTTCTATTTCAGGAGATTTAAAGTTTTGCTACGAGGATTTACATTTTACTATTGAAGATGAACATTTCGTCGTTGATGGTAATTACTATCTAAGTAATTTAAGTCATAAAGCTGTTACTCAAAACCTGCTCTATCAATTCCCTTATGCAAATATGGGCAAAGTTGATTCACTTTTTATCTTTGACCTTGTGAATAATAGCGAAATAACCAATCGAATTGTTGAACGTTTTGGAACTTTCAGCATAAATTTAGATCCATATTCATTTGGAAAATATAGAGTTTATTACCGTCAGAAAATAACTACCAATTATTGCAAATATGTATTCAAATCAACACATTCCTGGAATAGACCTACCGATTCTTCTAGGTTTCAATTAAAATTAAAAAAAGAGATAAAGATTGACTCGCTCTCATATAAAATTGATAGTTCAATTGTTAATGACAATTATAATATTTATTATTGGGAATTTAAGAATTTTACTCCTAACAAAGACTTTGAGTTTAAGATGCTTAAACCTCGGGCGAAATAATTAAAAAAAGATTCATTCGAAAATAAATTCAATCGGGTTAAAAAACACACAACAAAGTGTTTTTATTATTCAATTATCCTTGTATATTTGCAGAAATATTTTTAAATATAATAATGGATAAATAATGGATTCTGATATTAAAATTCTTGACACTACTGCAAATCCTGCGCCACTTGGTTTGCTTGGATTTGGCATGACTACTATTTTGCTTAATATTCATAACGCAGGTATTTTTCCGTTGGATGCTATGATTCTCGGGATGGGGATATTCTACGGAGGTATTGCACAAGTTATAGCAGGTTTAATGGAATGGAAAAAAGGAAATACTTTCGGAACAACAGCATTCACGTCATACGGATTTTTTTGGTTATCACTTGTTGCTTTGTTTGTTATTCCTAAGCTGGGATGGGGTGAAGCTCCAAATAATATTTCGATGGGCTTTTATCTTTTGATGTGGGGAATTTTTACAGGTGTGATGTTCATCGGAACATTAAAAATCAACATCTATCTTCAGGTAGTATTTGCTTCGCTAACAATTTTATTTTTCTTACTTGCAATATCTGATTTTACAGGTAATACAGTGATAAAAACAATTGCCGGATGGGAAGGAATCATTTGCGGTGCATCTGCCGTCTATACGGCATTGTACCAGGTTTTAAGAGAATTGTATTGTAAAAAAGATTAGTTTAATCGTAGGGACACATTGCACTGTGTCCCTACAATAATTCTATTACCAGGCACCAAGAATCGCACCCATTACCGAAAAGAATACGATGTAATAGAATGCATCAATCAGATATAGTTTGAATGATTTTCTTGTGTAAAGATAATTTATTCCGAATGATGTGGCTATCCAAACAATACTTACATAAAGCCCTGTGCATAGTCCTGACATGAAGGTTGATTCAACACCAATTACCATATCCAATGCAATTGCACCTATTACATTCAGCACAAATGTCGTTCCGAATATCATTGCCATATTAGAATCTTTTATATCCTCATCGCTTAATTTAACTTCTCTTTGCCATACTTTACTGAAAAGTACGGGAGAATACCAAAGCCCGCCAATTGCAAAAGCGGCTAATGCAGAAACGATTACTGAAAGCCAATTTATATCAGAAAAATTAAGTACTAAGTTCATAGAGAACTCCTGAAAAAAGTTCATAAAAGTTTTGTTTTAGATGTTTTTTAGACGAAAGAATTTGAAAATAGTTTTTTTGGGGGTTAGGGGTTGGGGATTAGGAAAATGTTAGAGCAGGGAATTTTTTAATCTCATTCTTAACAGCATAGCTGTGTTATCTTGGTAGAAAACACGAAAAAATAATGGTTTTAACAGCGTAGCTGTGACACCTTTGTAGAAAGACGTGTTTCGCACAGTTACACAGAGTTCCACTGTGATACTCAGAGTTTTTTCCCCGTGATGATTAAACTATTTCACGCAACTGTCGGAACTGGGATTTTTGTGATTCGTTTGATTTTTATGATAATTTATCTTTTCTATTATAACTTAATAAAAGATGAAATTTTATCATTTATTCTTACAAAATATAATCCTGAAGGATAATCTGATACATCAATCTGAATCGAATTATATTCAACTAAATAAGTTCCTAAATGATTCCCAATTGAATTGTATATATTTACATTAGTTATTCCATCAGTTGTTAGTTGAATAAACTCTTTTGCGGGATTAGGAAATATTAAGAATTCCATTTTATTATTTTCAGGTTCTTTTACATCGTTTACATCAAACGTTTTTCTGGCTAAACAACCGAAATTTGTATGAACCATAACTTTTCCGTGTGAAGAATAAGCAATGTTTTCAACACGCTCATTTTCCTTCATATTTGGCAAATTATTTTGAGCCCATGAATTTCCTCCATCTGTTGTTCGAAAAAAAGTACCTTGCCAACCTCCAATACAGCCATTTAAACTATCAATAAATTTTATACTTTCAAAACCGCCCCAATTACCGGTTGAAACATAGTCCAATTGCCTTACCCATGATTTACCAAAATCAGTGGTTTTTGCAACAACATATTTATCTCTTTTACTTGGAGTTTCTTCATTTATTAGAATCCATCCCGTGTTTTCATTTATGAATGCAAGATTATTCATTCTTGGAATATTATTAAGTATCTCCCAATCCTCACCTAGATTTGTTGTTTTAGCTAACAATCTTGAACCATTTTGAAACATATAAGTAATAATTGTATTAATATTAATTCTTTTAGCAATAAAGGTCGTAAAATTTGTATCCGGTGAATTAACCACTGTCCAATTCTTACCTCCGTCATTTGTTATGTAAATTCCATTCTTTGAACTGAAAACTATAATTCCGTGTAATTCATCAATAAAATCTATGTAATATGGGTACATTTCTTCCTCATACTTTTTTTCAGACCAGGTATTACCGTTGTTAGAAGAAATTTTAATTTCTGGATAGGTTCTCCATCCGAATGAATTCCCTTCATCAAACCATTGCTGAGAATCAGCAACAACTACAAAATTCCCTGGAGATGTTATTGCTGACATCTCAATATAGAAATCCTTTCTTTCTTGACCTCTTCCATAAGCAGTGTCTTGCCTTTTTAATTCCCAGGTTAGCCCAAAATCATTTGTGATATATAATTCAGTGTAATAATTCCAGGAGAAAAACCTTTTTATCACAAGTGTATAAGTCATTTCATCATAAGAATAAATATGTGAATAATCTACATCTAGACCAAAAAACAAGTATTGTTTAGCTAAGTGTCGGGTTGTGTCATTAGTTATTATTTCAATCCATGTAACTAATGTAACCTTAACAATCTCCCCATCCTCCCCTACAGCAAATCCGTGCTTGTCATTATAAAAACAATAATCATTAGAACCATCGGGACCATAATCCCCAATGACGCTAAACCATGAAATTCCACCATTGGTTGTGTAGTAATGGTATTCCTTTTCGAAATTATTAATATCAATAGCAAATACACATCCTATTTGTGAATTAACAAATTTCATTGCCAATGGTTTAGTATTATATTGTAATGATGAATCAAATTTTGACTTTTTCCAAGTTTCTCCTCCATCATCAGTTCGGAAAAAGTACTCAAACTTGGCTATAACAACATAAGTATCATCATCAATAATTTCGATATTTTTTAATTCTAATTTTTCTCCTAAATATTTTAAACTCCAGGTTCCTCCATTATCATTTGAAATTAATACTGTACCATTCGAACCTAATATTATTATTTTACCCTCCGAAATTTTTTTTACTTTTAATAAATTTTCATTTGTGGGTAGATCAGTAAGATTGAATGTAACTCCATTATCGGTTGATAGCAATAGAATACCATTATCTCCAGCAACCAATATTTTCTCGTTAGTAATATTCTCTATGGCATTAAGACTTTGGGAAACATTTGAGACAACAACTTCCCAGCTTTTTCCTGAATCTAAGGACTTAAATATTCTACCTTCAGAACCAGTTGAAAATAGTAATTTTTTATTAATAAATTTTATTGATTTAAGGTCTTTTTTGTCACTAACAGTATATGATGTCCAATTAAAACCTGAATCAGCACTAATACGAATAATACCATCTTCTCCACATGTAGCTATAAATTCAGCATTATAGGCATCAACTGAGTAAAGATTATTGTATTCAGGAAAGTTATTTAGTATTTCCCAATCAGAAGAAAATAGGTTTGTATAAATAAATACAATAACAATTATAAATAACATTTTTTTCATAACAGGGCTCCATTTATTACAAAGTCTAAACATGAGCAAAATATTCATGTAAATTACAAATATCAAAAGTTATTTGCAAATTATATCGATGAAAATTATTCTGATAAAATATAAAAAAAAAGCCATCCCGCAGGACAGCTCTTCATTATCAATTGTCAATTAGCGTAGCTGCTTACTTCTCATCATCCACTACTGTATAATCCGCTTCTTCTACGTTGTCGTCTTTTTTGCCCTGCCCGTTGTTCTGTGCATTAGGATCCTGACCATTTCCTCCGGGTGCGGCTTGTCCGCCTGTTGCTTTGTACATCTCTTCGGATGCCTTGCTCCATATCTGGTTCAAATTGTCCATCGCCGAGCGTATTTCTGCAGGATTGTTTTTCAAAGCATTGTCGAGTTTTTCTTTTGCTTCCTCTATATTCTTTTTGTGTTCTGCAGGAATTTTGTCGCCAAGTTCTTTCAACTGTTTATCAGTCGAGTAAACGAGGTTGTCTGCCTGGTTACGCGTGTCAATTTCTTCCTTACGCTTTTTGTCTTCACCGGCTTTTACCTGTGCTTCCTGCTTCATCTTTTCGATTTCTTCTTTCGAAAGTCCACTCGAAGATTCAATCCTGATATTTTGCTCTTTGCTTGTCGCTTTGTCTTTTGCAGAAACTGACAAAATACCGTTTGCATCAATATCGAATGTTACTTCGATTTGAGGAATACCTCTCGGTGCAGGTGGAATGCCATCCAAATGGAATCTTCCAAGCGAACGGTTATCATGTGCCATTGACCTTTCACCTTGAAGAATATGAATCTCCACTGATGTCTGGCTGTCCGATGCAGTCGAAAATGTTTCCGTTTTCTTTGTCGGAATAGTAGTATTTGCAGGAATCATTGAAGTAGTAACACCACCTAATGTTTCGATTCCAAGTGTTAATGGAGTAACGTCCAACAACAATACATCAGTAACATCACCTGCAAGAACTCCACCCTGAATAGCCGCACCTACTGCAACAACTTCATCAGGATTAACACCTTTTGAAGGTTCCTTGCCGAAGAAATTCTTAACTAATTCCTGAATCTTAGGAATTCTCGTAGAACCACCAACCAAAATAACTTCGTCAATCTGGTGTGGTGTCATCTTTGCATCTTTCATTGCCATCTCAACAGGACCCATCGTCTTCTCGAATAAATCGGCACAAAGAGCTTCGAACTTAGCACGCGTTACCTGAACATTCAAGTGCTTCGGTCCATCCTGTGTTGCTGTAATAAACGGTAAATTCACGTCTGTCTGAAGCATTTGCGATAATTCAGATTTTGCTTTTTCCGATGCTTCCCTCAATCTCTGCAATGCCATGGGGTCTTTTCTTAAATCAATACCCTCCTGTTTTTTGAATTCGTCTGCAAGGTAATCTATCAAACGCTGGTCAAAGTTATCTCCGCCTAAGTGAGTATCACCATTTGTTGATTTAACTTCAAATACACCTTCGCCGATTTCAAGTACTGAAATATCGAATGTACCGCCACCTAAGTCATAAACAGCAACGGTCATGTTTTTGCCTTTTTTGTCGAGACCATAAGCAAGAGCGGCAGCCGTTGGTTCGTTGATAATTCTGCGAACCTTTAATCCGGCAATTTCTCCTGCATCTTTTGTTGCCTGTCTTTGTGAATCGTTAAAGTAAGCAGGAACCGTTATAACAGCTTCATCAACTTTTTGACCAAGATAATCTTCTGCAGTTTGCTTCATTTTCTGCAAAATCATTGCAGATATCTCCGGTGGAGAATATTTCCTGTCATCAATAGTTACCCTTACTGAGTTTCCATCATCAGAAGGTACTGTTTTGAAAGAAACCATCTTGCTTTCGTTGCTAATTTCCTCCGGACGCCTACCCATAAACCGTTTAATTGAAAAAACGGTATTATGCGGATTCGTTACCGACTGACGTTTTGCGGCTTGTCCTACAAGACGTTCACCTGCTTTAGTAAAACCAACCATCGAAGGAGTTGTTCTTGTACCTTCAGCATTTGCAATAACAACAGGAGTAGTACCTTCCATTACGGCTACTACCGAGTTTGTTGTTCCTAAATCAATTCCAATAATCTTTCCCATTTTTAAAAATCTTTCCTTTTATTTATAAAATTATTTTTTCTTCTATTTCAAAGTTTTGTTATTCTGCTCTAAATACATTGAAGCGAAGAATCCTGGATTCTTCACTTCGTTCAGAATGACCTGAATATTTCTTTTCTTTGCTCCTTTGCGTCTTTGCGCTAAATTCTCTCTGCGGTTCTCTGTGTTATATATACCTTTAAAATTTTAGTTACACAGAGATTTCACAGAGTTCAAAGAATATATTACGAAATCTCGACCTGCTTCTCGCTTGGCTTAACCGGTTCAATTTTTGGTATAGTCAAAGTCAAAATACCGTTGTTGTAACTTGCTGAAATTTTTTCTGAATCAGTGTTGTCAGGCAACTGGAAAGAACGCATAAATTCACCATAAGTTCTTTCGCTCCTGCAACAGGAAGTTACTTCATCCTTTCTTTCAAATTTCTTTTCGCCTTTGATAGTCAAAATATTCTCGTTATTAACTGATACTTTAACATCTTCTTTTTTAACACCGGGAATTTCTACTTCAAAAAAGATTGATTTAGTATCTTCTGAAACATCAACCCTTGGTTTGAAATCACCAATTTCAATTCTTGGTCTGTTTTCCTGTGAAAAATTATTTCTCAGAAATCCATTCATTTCTTTCATTAAATTTTGCATTTCCCATGCGGGATTTAATCTTATCATAGCCATTTTATTTCTCCTTTATTTATTATTTTCAATAATTTCGTTTTCTGTTTTCCGTTTTCTGTTTTCGGTTATCGGTTTACGTTTTCACTGTTTCACGATTACTTTATTTCTACATTAATTTCTTTCGGCTTTGGCGGTTCCATTTTAGGAATTACCAGCTCGAGAATCCCGCTGTCGTATTTTGCCTGGATTTTTTCAACATCTACATTGTCGGGAAGCATAAAGGAACGCTCGAATTCTCCAAACACTCTTTCATTTCTCAAATAGTTTGCATCTTCCTTTTTATCTGTTTTTTTCTTTTCGCCTTTTAATGTCAACAGTCTTTCCTCATTAACCGAAACTTTAACGTCTTCTTTACTCATACCTGCTATCTCTGCGTGAACGAATAAATTATTGTCATCTTCGGTAATGTCAACTCTTGGGCTAAATCCTCCCATTTCAAAACTAATTCCTTTTTCAAAATCGCTGGCAAAATCGCCAAACCGCTTACTTAATCTCTCGAAACCCCTGAAAGGTTCAAATCTTACTAAAGTCATTTCATCCTCCTATAAATATAATAATAATGTTATTTTCAAAATATATAAACAAATACACTGCTACCAATACGAAAAGCGTGCCAGAATGTAAATTACTGACATTATGACATTTAGAAGTCATTAATTGTCAGTTCCTTATACAGTATAATGTCATTATGTCAGTATTTCTGTCAGAAATTACTTTGCGGAACCTTTTTCTTAATATTGATGAGTTGAAAAAAACAGATACTGTATGATTTAGCCGGACCTTACTGTGAATAAAATTACAACGGTTAATATTGCTGTTGTTACTACAATAAATGGGACTGCAATTTCCTCGAAAAAAGTTTTTTGTTTTTCAGGAACCGGTGAATTTGCAAATGTATAATCGCTTTTGATTTGCTCGATATCGTCTCTGGAAATTTTATCAGTATATTTCAGTAAATTATTTTCAATAACTTCAATATTGTTGTTATTTGATATATTCCCGTCTAAAGAAACTACTGCATTTCTAAAGAGAGAATCTCTTTCGTTATCATCAGGTAGATATTGAATCTCAACTTGTTTTATATTCAAATTGAACTTGACCGGTTCTGTGTCATTGTCTGTTATTATCTGAATTTGACTATCGGATAGTGCTTTGTAAAAATGCTGTTTGACAAGCCATGATGCAGGGTGTTCAGAAAATGTTATTTTGAGTTTTTCTATGTTTTTGTTCTTTATTTCAAGAGCTATTCTTTGTGTTTCGATTCTTATTAATGAATCAAGTATTTGAAAATTTTTTTGGTGAATTGTTTGTGAATTCAATTGAATTGAAAAAAGAAATAATATGATATATATTAACAATCTATTACTCATGATTTATTTATTTTGCTTTTTGGAGTTTAAAACTTTTTAAATTCTTTTTCAACTTCAAAATATCCTGAATAAGTTCTTTTTCGTTCCAATAAGCTGAAGGTCTTATCCTTAAAGGAAACCTTCTTTTGAATAATCTTATCTTAATGACTCTTACCAATTTTTTTGTTCTGATTCTTCTTTCCTTGCCAATAGCTATTCTACCAATCATATCAAGAGTATAACATTTTTCTTTTGTTCTGGTTTTTAAAGTAATTGATTCGTCATTAATTATGATTGAACGTTTCCTGAAATACTGATACAAGAGAGAAGCAGTTGTTACTATTATAAAAATTAATATGAGAAGAACGACTGGGTCCCAAAAAACAAAAGAAATCGTTCTGTCAATAACAGTCCCTTTGAATAAAGCATATACCAACAATGCTACTGCATATACAGCAATATACTGCCAGTAAAAATCAAGTCGTCTGTAATAAATTTTTACCGGTTCCTTTGTTATTGTTTTTTCTTCTTGCATAATATTTCAAAAAAGTAATTAGTGATATTGTAATTTAACTTATCTTAACAATAAATTCAAGAATAATTTTTGCCGCTTCATAGAGTTTCTATACATTACTATATATACAATGATTTAAATATTAATAAATTTTCAAATAATTTTTTTATCTTCAATTTTAATTTTTCGACTCGCTTTGGAATTTTATTTTATTTGTCTCTCAATAATTTCAATTTTATTATCACATAAACTTTCCAACGCATTTCTTACATTCCAATACCAACTCATTTCTTGGTCTGCCTGGTCGTTGTAATACACCTCTTTGGTTAAAATAGTAGCCCCAAAGGCATTTTCCTGAACCATCGATACTTTTGCCTGAGCTGTAATTTTTCCGTCTTTGAATTGAATTAGCCACTGTCTTTTATCTAAATAACCGGTTTTATAATTTCGGTTCGGAGTAGTACTTGCAGAAATGTATCCTATGTTTACATCACTATGGTCAATATTTAAATTTTCTAATACAAGTATACCTGTAACATTTTTAAATACTTCTTCAACCTGTTTGTTACATTTTGTGTTTAACTGATAAATTACTGTCTTCTGTGCTACACAAGACAATAAAAAAAGAAATGAAAGAATAAGAATTTTTCTCATATCAACCTCTTATTATCTATAAATTCAAGAATAATTTTTGCTGTTTCTTTAGCGGCTTCTTTCCTGGCTAAACTATTTGCCGCAAATTCCATTAATTTTATTCGTTCTTTATTTTTTAATAACTCTTCTAAAATAAGAAATAAATTGCTTTCTGCTTTGCTGTTTTCAAGAATTATGGCAGCTCCTTTTTTACTGAATACTTCTGCATTGTGCCATTGCTCCTGGTTTGATGCAGATGGAAGAGGAATTAATATTGATGCTTTGCCGCATACTGCAAGTTCTGCAACAGTTGTCGCACCTGACCGAGACACTACAAGATCTGCGGCGGCATACGCAGTTGACATATCATCTATAAATTCTAATATTTTCAGCTTAGGAGATTCTTTAGTGCTGTTTTGATACGCTTTCCCGGTTTGCCATATAAATTGTATGTCCTTTTCCTTGAAATATTCTATTACTTTTTCTGTTGCTTTATTTATAGTTAAAGCACCAAGAGAACCACCAAAAATAAGCACTGTTTGAAGGTCCGGATTTAAGCCGAGTTTTTTCCTTGCTTCTTTTTTATCCGGTAAATTCAATAGATTTTCTCTTACAGGATTGCCTATGTAATGAATTTTATTTTCATCAATATCTTCAAAGTAATCTTCTGTTTCTGAGAAAGATGTTATTATTAAGGATGCTTTCGCTGATAATGATTTTATTGTTTTCCCGGGATTAACATTAGATTCCATAAGGACTAAAGGCACTTGTTCGTTCCATGCAGCCATCCCTGCAGGAAAACCTATATAAGCTCCTGTACAAAGAACAGCGTCCGGTTTGAAATCTTTAATTAATTTTCTGCAGATTTTTATTGATTTTAATATCTTAACTGGCAATAACCATGTATTTAAGGAAAACAAACCTGTATACCCGGTAATTGGCATTGTTGTAAGATGATACCCTAATTCCGGTACTACCCGAGATTCGATTCTGTTGGGAGTTCCCACAAACTTAGTTTCTGAGGATTCCGTAATTCTTTCAATATTCTGAATTACCGCTATTGCAGGAAAGAGATGTCCTCCTGTACCCCCGGCAGCAACTAAAATCTTATAATTATCTTTCATAACGACTTATGATTTTTTCCACATTTAAGAAAATGAACTCCTTTTTTGTGTCCTTGTTTTCCACATAAGGAGTATTTTTATTTTGTGTTTTGTGGAAAACTAAATTACATTTTCTCTTTAGTTTTATTTTCCACAAATCTGTTTAAAGCTTTATATTTATCTACAAGGTTTTCAACAGGTATTAAAAAGAAATTGAAAACACAAATAGCTATTATTTTAAGAACTTATAAATATAAAAACAAAAAGTTTCAACTTATCAACACTACTATTAACAAATATAAGATATATTAAGAAACATTATATTTTTGATATAGAATCAAAGTTTGTGTATTTATGTAAAACTTCCGGTATCTTAATCTCACTTCCATTGTAGTAGTTTTCCACCAAAGCAACCATTATCCTTGGAGTAGCAATACCACTACCGTTTAATGTATGAACAAACTCCGGTTTTGAATCATGACCCGGTCTGTATCGGATATTTGCTCTTCTTGCCTGGTAAGATTCAAAGTTCGAACAGCTGGAAACTTCAAGCCATTTTTGCTCTGCAGGAGACCATACTTCAATATCATAAGTTTTAGCACTCGAAAAACTTGTATCTCCCGAGCATAATAATATAACTCTATAATGTAATCCTAATGCCTGTAAAAGCTTTTCTACATCACTGACAAGCTCTTCCAACTCATCGAATGAATTTTCGGGCTTGACGAATTTAACCATCTCAACTTTATTAAACTGATGAACTCTTAATAAACCTTTTGTGTCTTTACCATAACTTCCTGCTTCACGACGAAAACAAGGTGAATAACCGCAATATTTTACAGGTAAATCATCATTACGTAAAATTTCATTTGAATGCAAATTGGTTATTGGGACTTCAGCTGTTGGGATGAGATAGAAATTATCATTTTCAATTTTATACATATCTTCTTCCAGCTTTGGTATCTGTCCGGTTCCTATCATTGATTCCCTGTTAACCATAAAAGGAGTCATAACTTCTTTATAACCGGAGATATTTGTATTATGGTCAAGAAAGAAGTTAATTAATGCTCTTTCGAGCTTAGCACCAAGATTTGTATAAACAGCAAATCCTGAACCTGATATTTTTGTTGCTCTGTCAAAGTCAATAATACCGAATTGCTTAGCTATTTCTATATGGTCAATCTCTATCTTTGGTTTTGGTTCACCCCAGGTTCGGATTACGATATTATCTTCTGCTGTTTTTCCAATAGGAACAGAACTATGAAGCATATTAGGTATAAATCTTTGAATATTTAAAATATCTTGTTCGATTACAGCTAATTCCTCGTCAAGGACCTTTATTTTATCAGCAACATCCTTCATAGCTGAAATCTTATCATCAGCATTTTGCTTTGCTTTTTTAAGCTCTGCTATTTCTTTAGAAACCACATTTCTCAGGTTCTTAAGGTCCTGAGCAGTTTGAATATTTTGTCTGCGTTTTTCGTCAAGTTGAACAATCTCATCAACATTTGCTTTTTCATTTTTGTTGATAATATTTTGCCGAACCAAATCAAGATTTTCTCTTATAAACTTTAAATCAAGCATTTTCTTCTTTTGTAAATTGAAATAAAAAACAAAATTAGGTATTTTTTTGGAATAAATTGCAGACGGCAGAGGGGAGACGGCAGACAGCAGACGGCAGACGGAAGGACGGAAAGAGAATTATCCCGAATGGGTTTACATAATGGTAACATCGCAAAACACAAGTGGTTTTTATCCCGACAGGGATTAAATTATGGTAACACAAATATCTATTTCGACGAAAACTCAGAGGCTCACTGTGAATCCTCAGTGCAACTCTCTTCCAATTCCTACCTAATTGCCTAACAACCTAAAGTATAATAGCCTAAAAATAAAATCAAAACAAAATAAATTACATTTCATTCCCACTTCGTAATTTCGTCCATCTTGTTCTTTGCAAATTGTTTTTTAAAATTCCCCTCTCGAGAGGGGTGTCCCGATTTATCGGGACGGGGTGTGTTTTTTCTATTTTCTATCATTCTATTTTCTATCATTCTATTTTCTAAAGCCGTGCCTGCTCGGTGTCCTCTGAGTTTAAAATTTTTTACTGATAAGCGACAACGGAAAACAGATAACGATAGAAAAAAAAACACGACAAATAAGACATTATCTGATAAGCACTGAAACAACAACTACTTACAGCGTCATTGCTTAAAACTAATGACCGGCATTTACGACATATAAAAAAAAATAAAAGATAAAAAAGATAAAAAAGATAAAAAAGATAAAAAAACAGCTATTTTAATTATTTTAATGAAATTTCGGAATCTACATCGTTATATCTTTATATGATAGTGGTTTACAAGGATAACAAATTTTCATTAAAAAAATCACAAAATGAAATTCAATGAAAATTTAACAATTGTAACTAAATACTTTCAAATAATTTTATTTAAAATTTCCGGTGAAATTGATGCAATATTTTTTAGAAATATCTCTAAATATGTAGACAGCAAAAAATCAGCGAAATCAGTTT
>CAZEHW010000020.1:0-7929 GCA_964511865.1 uncultured Hyphomicrobiales bacterium
GTTCTGATGAGTTGGCAAATTATGATAAAATTATTGAACAATATGAATTCAGAAAGAAAATTTTAATTGAAGTTCTGGAGCAGGAAAATATTCCAGTAAAAAGCATTGATGTCGTTGTAGGAAGAGGAGGTTTGCTCAAACCAATTCCCGGTGGAGTATATAAAGTTAATAATACATTAATAGAAGATTTAAAAAAAGAAATACTTGGTGAGCATGCTTCAAATCTTGGAGGAATATTAGCTGATTGTATTGCCAGAGAAGCCGGTGAGAATGTAGATGCATATATTGTTGACCCTGTTGTTGTTGACGAACTGGACGATATTGCCCGTCCTTCGGGATGTCCTGATTTGCCTAGAATTAGTATTTTCCATGCTCTGAACCAAAAGGCAGTTGCCAGAAGATTTGCCAGAGAAAATGGGAAAAAATATGAAGAATTAAATTTAATAGTCGTTCATTTAGGTGGTGGAATCACTGTAGGTGCCCATCATTTTGGCAAAGTAATAGACGTTAACAATGGACTTGATGGTGAAGGTCCCTTCTCCCCTGAAAGAGCCGGAACAGTCCCTATTGGTGCTTTGATTAAGTTATGCTATTCTAGAAAATATGAGCTGCATGAAGTAAGAAAGATGATTACCGGCAAAGGTGGAATGGTAGCTTATCTTGGGACAAATAATGCCAACGAAGTTGAGAAAAATATCCAGAATGGGAACGCTAAAGAAAAACTGATATATGAAAGCATGGCTTATCAGATAGCAAAAGACATCGGAGCATATTCGACTGTTCTTAAAGGGAATATTGATTCAATACTTATTACAGGAGGACTTGCCCGTTCTGAAATTCTTATAAAATGGATTAGTGATAGGATCTCATTTATTGCTCCAATAAAAGTTTATCCCGGAGAAGATGAAATGCAGGCACTCGCTGAAGGTGTTTTCTATGCATTAAATGGCGAACAACCTGTTAAGGAATATTATTAATTATCACAATATCTAAATAGAACTTTCTACTTTATAAAAGTCCCATTTCAGCAAAACTCCTGTATTGGTTGCCGGCAATAATAATATGGTCAATAACTTTTATCCCAATAATATTACCTGCTTCAACAATCTGTCGGGTTATTTGAATATCTTCTTTTGATGGTTCAGGATTACCTGATGGATGGTTATGTAATAAAATAATTGATGCAGCAGATTCTGATATTGCAGGTTTGAAAACTTCCCTGGGATGAACCAGACTGGCATTTAGGATTCCCTGACTGATTGTACGTTCCCTGAAAATATTATTTGACGAATTAAGTAAAAGGATTCTAAATGCCTCAGTTCTTTCTCCACTTAACTGAGGAATATAATAATTGGCAATATCTTTAGGTTTTTGAATTCTTTTGAATGGCTCAAAGGGTTCTGATTGCAATCTTTTACCAAGTTCAAGAGCCGCAGCTAAAGTGATGGCTTTTGCCTCCCCTAATCCCTTGAAGTTTTTAAACTCATTAAAATCACAAGAAGCTAATGCAGTTAATCCGGAATAGTCGAGGACTAAATCCTTAGCAACATCAATTGCTGAGTATCCTTTACTCCCGGTTCTGATTAAAATAGCGAGTAAATCTGAATCTGAAAGAGTTTTTGCACCATGCTTTTTTAAACGTTCCCTTGGTCTGTCATCCTCGCTGAGTTCTTTGATGCTTTTATAACTATTCTCAGATTTTTGTTTCTCAATCACTTTATTCATAAGTTATTGTATTAATGAAGTGAGTTAAGCAACCATTGATGATAACCTGAATGAGCATAGTCAACCGGAATAGCTAAAATCTCAGGAACTTCATCATTCGAAAGCTGAATTATCCGCTCTTCCAAATCTATCAATTTTGACTCGGCTGTTTTTATTATTAGTTGGTATTCGTTCCTTTCATGTAAAGAATTTTGCCAGCTAAAAAATGAAGTTAGGTTCTGAACAATGGAGCAACAAGCCGCTAAACCTTCGGTTACAATAATCTTAGCGATATGCCTGGCACTTTGTAGTGTATCAGTAGTTACAAAAACAATTCGAATTTCTGCTACTTTTTCCATATTTTTTTTAGATATTTGTAATTATAAAAAATATAATTTAATAAAAAAATACAAATATGATAGAGATATTTATTTTTCATTTACATATAGTAGGGGCACTTTATGCTTTTACTAAAAACTGGCAGACCGGTGGATTGAAGTCAGGAATTTTATCTCTACTAATTATCGGACTGATTTTTACGATTGGATGGGCATTAACTAATCCTTTAGCCTGGATGATAATGCCGGACAAATGGGCTTCTATATGGTTTTCCCAGGATACTCTATCCTTAGTTCTTCTTCTAATCCCTGAATCAGTATTCTTCTATATTTTCTTTGTAAAGGACAAATGAGAATTTTAAAGAATCTTTTAAAAGAAAAACTTAAGTATTCAATACCTTATTTTTAATCCTCAAATTATCATAATAAATGTATTTTTATGCTTAAGTCAGAGCATTATAACTGAAAAACATTGATTAATTCCCACTTAACATTGGATTTAATTTGTTCGACAACATATTGATCAGCAACTTTGATTTTTGCAATAACATCATAAACAGTTTCAAGAGACTCAACTCTACCGGAGGCTTTTAATATCATAATGGCTTTACCTTTTCCCGTAACGCCTGCAACATTAACGAGACCCGAAATATTATATGCAAAACTTTTATTATCATTCGGCTGAAGATTTGTAGATTCACCTTCGAGTCTAAATAAACCGGCATTGTAGTTGACAATTCTCATTTCTAAATTATCTTTAAACCCGTAGCCGTTGATTTCTAAAGATAATGGTGAATACCATAAACTGTCTATTGCAACTTTTTCCTTTGGGAGAATTATTTTTTTCATATCTGCCAAATATTCGAGATGCTCCTTTGACAGACCATTTAACCAAATATACATTTCGACATCCGACAAATAGCCCTCACCTTTTTCCTTGACGTAATCAATGGTTTCTTCTACTTCAGAACCTTTTATATCTGCAACTTCACCGTAGGGAGAATATATAATTTCAAATTCTCTTCCAATTGGTACTGTTTTACTGTTTAGGTCTTTAAATTTAAGGGCATTCCCTTTCATATCCATTGAATTGAATTCAAATACTGTCTCACCGTCTTTAAATTTATAATTTATTGAATCAACAGTGACAAGCATAGTTTGAAATCCATCTTCAGGACTGTTTGGAACTTTGGTTGTAACAAAGTATGTTATTTCTCTACTGTAATCTTTTGTCGTCTGGTCAGGCATAATGCGGTGAACATTTGTAACTTCAACTAATTTATGAGTAAAAAATGTACCGGTTTTATGGACTACACGTAATCCATAAACGGGAATTTCTTCCTGCTTCGCGCCTTTCATGGCATCACCCTGCGAATATAAATTTGATAACAAAAATATAAATACAAACAAAGTGCTCAATAAATTTCTTGTTTTCATAAATTAATCCTCTTATTTTTTTGAAAAATTGTATAAAGACCATGACGCAAGTGTCATCCCGTCCCAAATTTCATTATTTTCTATTTTACTTAAAATCTCTTTTTCAGATAAAGTTAATATCTCAAATTCTTCTGAATCTTCAGGACAATTATTGGTTTTAGTCAAACCATAAGCAACAAATACATTGCATATTTCATTTGTAACTCCGTTATATGGATTGAATTCACCAATTTGCTCAATCTTCTTTGCTAAATATCCGGCTTCTTCTTTTAGTTCATCTAAAGCATTTTCTTCAATCCCTTTATTTTTGGATAATCCACCGCCCGGAAATTCAATGCTATATCTATTATTCAGATACCTGTATTGACGAACTAATACAAAAGTATTTTTTTCAAGAAGAGGAATTACCATACAGGCACCTCTTGAATCAACATAATAATAATCCCCGGACTCCCCATTTGGCATAACATATTTATTCATTCTGTAATCCCAATATGGATTATTAAATATGACTTCGGATGATAATGTCTTAAATTTATTATTCACAACAACTCTTTTAATTAAAGTAAAATTAACCTGTTATTCCCATTATTAATACACATAATATAAGTATGACGAATAATTCAAATATTTAATTATACTATGAAAAACTTTTTTAACTTGATAAACTATCTGCTTAAAATTTCATAATTTTGAATATATAATTTTGATAACTAATAAATAAGAAAATGATAAAAATAAGCGTTATCGGGACAGGGCATTTAGGAAGCATTCATACCCGCCTTTGGAAAAGCAATCCAAATGTTGAATTAACAGGTATTTACGATACAAATAAGGAACAGGCAGATAAAATTGCTTCTGAATTTGGATGTAAAGCTTTCAACACAATTGATGATGCCTTAAAGAATTCTGACGGGACAACAATTGCTGTACCTACATCTTTACATCATGATATAGCTATGCAATGTCTCGAGAAGGGAGTTCATTGTTTAATTGAAAAGCCAATTACAAGTACTTCCAAAGAAGCTTATGATTTGATAAATTTGGCAAGTGAAAAGGGACTATTGATTCAGGTTGGTCATGTTGAAAGATTTAACCCGGCACTTGCTTCTTTAAAGGATTTCCCTATGAATCCCATGTTTATTGAAGCTCACAGATTAGCTCAATTCAAACCTAGGGCGACTGATGTTTCCGTTATTTTGGATTTAATGATTCATGATATTGATATTATGCTTTGGCTGATAAAATCAAAAGTCTCAAAAATAGATGCAAACGGTGTAGCTGTACTAACTGAAACACCTGATATCTGCAATGCAAGAATTACTTTTGAAAATGGTGCTGTTGCTAATTTGACAGCTTCACGTATTTCTGCAAATCCAATGAGGAAAATGAGAATCTTCCAGCAAAATGCTTATATATCAATGGATTTCGGGAAGCAAGATGTTGAAATTTTCAGAATTATGAATGAAGATGAAAAGTTCGGATTGAATGACATGCCGGCTACAATGCTCGGAACGATTGAAGCAGGTTTGCAGAACAAGAAAATTATTTATCACAAACCGATTATACCTGAAATCAATGCTATAGCCGAAGAGCAAAATGCCTTTATTAAGGCGATACTGGAAAAATCCCCTGCTGCAGTAAGTGCAGAAGAAGCCGCTGAAGCGTTGAGAATAGCGGAGCTCATTTCAGAGCAACTTTAGTTTAATTGTTAATGACTGACCTTCGTATAATACAATTATTTTGTCTTCTGACTTCTGACTCCTGTCTTCTATTTTCCAAAGTTGGCTAATATTAGGCACGAAAATTGTATAATATCCATTTGATGTTACGTTTGTTTAATTAAATGGAAGATTTTTTGATTTTATGAAATATACAATACTAATCGAAAAAGGTAAATACAGCTTCGGTGCTTATGTCCCGGATATTCCCGGTTTAATGACCGTGGCTAAGACAAAAGACGTAACATTGCAACTTGTCAAGGAAGCTATCAAACAGCACCTTGAAACGCTTGAAAACGACGGAAAACCTATGCCCGAATCAAGAACAGAAAGCGAAAGCGTGGAAATTGAGTAGTCATTAGTCGTTAGTCGGCTGAATTAAATGTAGAGACAAGTCGGCGACTTGTCTGTACAATGATAAGTTCTAAATTTTAAGTTATTTTTTCTTTAATAAATATCTTCATAATGTAAGCACCACCGGGCTTGTCTGATATATCAATTGTATTTGATACTTTTAGGTTGTTAAGTTCAAAGACTTTTTCGCCAAGTAAATCGAAAATTTCAATCCTTGCTTGTTCCTTTTCTTTTAGATTTGAAATTGTAATTTCGATTTTACCTCTTGAAGGATTTGGAAAAATGTTAATTCCATGTCCAGCCAAATAATCATTGTAAACTTCATTTTCATCCGGCTGGTTTGGATTTGTTTGTAAAGGACCAATAGCCCTGTAGTTCCTGTTTCCTGCGTCATCATAACCAAATGTGAATGTTGATGATTGGGCTAATGCTAATCCGAAGTTTATAAAAATAATTAACAATATAATTGTTGTTTTCATTCTTCTCTCCTTTAAATTATTTTTTTATAGGTTGACAATCTTCTGCAATTTCTCTAATTTGTGATTTCAATTTACTTATTCTTATAGATTTATTTAAATCGGTTTCATAATTACCAATTACATTATGCATTGTGCCTATTTTTATTGTATTATCACGAATATATAGATAATCTGTAAAATAACCCTTTTCCAGGAATAACAAATCTCCCCTGAACTTTTTAAGTAAATCAATTTTTCTGTTAACCCAAAATTCACTTTCTTTTTTCGCTTTATTATCCATAAATTGATAATAAAAAACCCATAATTTGGGTTCTTCGATAGGAACCTCAACTCCTCCGTGACCACACATACCAACATATTCACAATAAAAGCTTAAAATACTATCCTTAAATAAATAAACCCAAGATTCATAATTGATAGTATCTAATTCAAAATAGTCAAAAATATTATCTGTATATTCATAATTTTCTGCTTCTGAATTGAGATAAAAAATAGGAATTATAAAATATTCAAATTGATTGAAATATGAACTGTCAAGAGAAATGTTATATTTTTGGGGAATACTATCGCTGATGAATTTATCATATAAAGAATCTTTAATCATTGAAATATAATTGTTTTTATGATTATTAAAAACTCTTAAAAATCTATCTATATTCTTCTTATTATCATCAATATTTTCTTGATTAAAAATGTTCTGATAAATTAAAAAGAATAATATTATTGCAAATAAAATTTTTATATTTTTCATTTTCTCCTCATTTTTTATTTTTTGTACAAAATCCATCCCCAAGAATTTAATATATGTTTTAAATCAATTTCTCTTGTTGAGAAAAATTGATTAGCGTTTGGATTAGCGATTGAATAAGAAAAAGTCCCATCAGTATACCAATTTATTCCATCAATCCACACACTATGATCTCCACCAAACAACCCAACATCTTTAATACAAACTAAAACTGGTATATCATTTTTAAGCAAATATTGAATATTTTCATCTGAAATATTTTTAATGTGCTGATTTGCCAAACCCGCCCTATCCCAAATAATGTCAAATTCATAACTCATTGGTCTGTTCATAGGTGTTGGATCGAAACCCCTAATTTGTTGCATATTATAAGGAAAATTCGGGTCCAATCGTTTACCTCCCATAACAGTAGCTGCTGGAAAACAATTATCTCCCTCATTATCAACTATATCAGGTGGGTTACTAATTTTTTCATTGTGATCAAAGATTCTATTTCCTGACCAAATATTTTTCTTATTATCTATAGCATTTTGATATCCTTTTATTCCACCAGAAATTAATCCTGATAAAGTACTGCTGATATAATTGTTATTCTTCCCTACACCATCCCAAAAGTTTTTCCCATCTAAAGCATATTTTGTACCGTTAACTATACCTGATGACACAAAACTGGTTGCACCTTGATATAATGCTCCAGGAATTATCCCATTAGGAGAATATAATGCAGCAAAACCTCCGGATAGTGCACCTGAAACTGCACCAATAGCTGCTGCTTTTCCAAATCCATACCAAGTCCAACTGTTTCCGGCAAGTGCTGAATAGGATAATCCATTAATTAGTGCACCCCAACATGCTGCATCTAAAACTGTTCCAATTCCTGGTAAGAACAAACCAAATATAAATTCTCCACTTGGGTCAGTATATTTCAATGGATTATTCAAACAATAAGCAAACCTGTTATAGCTTTGTGCATAATCAGGCATCTGAACATAATTGTCCGGTTGAAGGAATTGTGCTAAAACAGGGTCATAAAGCCGAGCGTTCATGTTTATTAGGGCATATTCATTCAGATGCTCATGCCCTGTATAGCCCCTTCCTGCAATATTGAAATAAGTATATGTTGCAGATGTTACTGTATAGTCAGTCCA
>CAZEHW010000020.1:7939-22291 GCA_964511865.1 uncultured Hyphomicrobiales bacterium
CATCCGAATTTCTCATTCGTCCCCATGCATAATAGCTGAAATAAGCATCCAGAATTACGTTGTTATTTGCATCTATCGAAGTTAAAGCTACAACAGAACCCAAATGGTCTGTGTGTATATAATAAGTATTCTCCGGGACGTTTGAGGAATCTACGATTTGAGCAACAATGCCATCAGCACCACTAACATAAGTTATCGTTTTAAATGAATTATCCGGATATATTATTTTTTCACAACTTCCGGCATAATATTTTGTATAGTGCAATGATTGATTTTTATAATATTCCATTTTTCGTCTTTGATTGTCAAAGACTTTTTCCTTTATTTTCCTATCATAACTCATATTGGTGCAAAATTATTTGTAAATGGAAACAAATAAAATTAATATATACGATATTCTTTTCAATTTTTTCCTGCAGTACATTTGAATTAAATTTTTATTATTATATATTTATTAAGCTCTTGAAAATCAAAGCTAATAATAATTTAGAAAATAAACAACTAATTTTAACTCAAAATAAAAAAAAGCAGGGATCAATTAAGAACCCAGCTTTTTTATTTTCACCATCCTTCGAATAGCTCAGGATGACTATATTTATTCTTTATTAACTTTACAAGCTTTTAAACTTTATTAACTATTTACTGATTACCATCAGTTTTGTTCTTGTGTAATCACCTGCCTGATACTTGATGTAATATGTACCTGAAATGAATTTATCTGATTTCAGACTAACATCGTATATACCTTCTGAATAGTAATCATTAGCAAGAACCACAACTTCTGTTCCAAGTAAATCATATACACTGATTGTAACATTGCTGCTGGCTACTACCTTGAACCTAATGTTTGTTGCATCAGAAACAGGGTTCGGGAACAAGGACAATCTATCATCGCCGTTTTCAAATCCCGCAAGAGGATAATCCTCAACATCTACTAAAACACCTTCAACAGTTGACCAACAACTCTGATAACCATCTGTAGTGTATGCGGCTATTGCAATTTCCAAAGTCGGGTTGTTTTCATGGTCAATATCAATGTCAATCTCTATGCTTGTTTTTCCAGCATAAGGTCTTGAAATTATTTCTTCTGTACCATCAGTATAAGTCAGTCTTATTAAATAGCCCTGAATATTATCAATAGTATTCGGGTCTGTCCACGAGACAACCAGTTTCTTTGTTGTTCCATAATATACCGAACTTGCAATATCCGGGGGCATTAAGTTACCCTTGTTGTTCCATAATTCTTCAGTACTGTAATACCTGTCAACATTCTCATCTTCAAACCTCAGAACATAAAGATAATACATACATTCAGGTAAGGTATCAGCTAAAGTGTAATTGAATTGTCCTGTGTTCTCGTCAGCAGTTCCTATGAATAATCCGTTTACATCATTGGTGTCAAGAGCAAGATAAAACTCTAAGTATGGTCCTGCAGGCACAGCCGTATTATTCCACTCAACTGTTACATCATTTTCATTTTTAGTAATTGCAAGTTCAATATCCCTTTGATTAAATGTTGCAAAAACATCTCTGTAATCACCGGGTTTTGTTTCATCAGGGTCAGAGCCTGCAATCCACTCTCCTTCAGGAAATTCACCTTTTATAATCCAATAACCCTTCTTGCCATTTGCAGCTTTTTTGTAGACTACATTCGTATCTTTTGGCGGGTCATCATTTGCATCATGTTTTGTACCGTTAGGATCCAGAAGATAAGAACCGGGAACCTGAGTATCACTCATAATTCTGATATATACTTTATCAACACCACCTGTAAGATTTAATGTATCGTTATTGGAAATTGCCTGTGTACCTTCTTTTTTCCTTTGAAGCATTGGCAAACTTTGTCCTTCAAACTTATTAGGGTCATAGTTTTGAACCTTTTCCTTTTTGTCCCAATCTTTCCTGAGCATTCCATTTAGGTTTTGAGCACCTTTACCAACTACAAGAAATCCGTCCTGACCATAAACTTTTTCTAAATCCAAGGTAAAGTTTAATGAACCAATTAAGTTACCAAAATGAAGGTCGCCCATTACTTTTTTGTCCTGAATCCAAAGATTTGCATTTTTCAATTTTACAGGAAACTCTCCATCCCAAAACAACTCTAAAGCATCATATGGGAATTCATCAGGGAAATCAGTTACAGTAACATCACCTTTAAAACCACCTCTTAATCTTTCATCAGGCGACCATTGATATTTGAAATTTCCTTCTCCGTCGAGTACATAATTTTCACCATCTATACTTCCGGCAACGATGTCTCCATCAATATCTACATGCGATACAACATTAATCATACCTGTCATCGGTCCGACGATTTGCCATTGTTCGTAAGTATGTTCCAAAATAATTCTGGCTTCCGACGCAACAAAATCAATCTGTGACGGGAAGTGGACAACACCGCCAATATCAAATTCCATATAATCGGGTGATGAAGTAACGATTGTTCCGTCAAGTGTCATTTCCATTGGAGGATTGTTCACTCCTGATACTGTTCCGCCGACTTTACGTATAGACATACCTGTTTCACCAATTGCCGCAGATTCAAATCTAAAAGAGTACAGATTGATTGTACTTAAATTTCCACCCTGAACTTCTCCCAAACCTTTTACCGTTAACCATGGAATTGAAAAATCACCAGATAAAGTCAGTTTGTCCTGAGTTGCATCATACATAGCTGTTAAGTTACTGAAGCAGGCACTCGGGTCAGGACTTAATGAAGGAAGCAACATATTGTTTAAGTTGATACCATACTCTTCAAAAATCATATTTGTAAAATTGATTTCATCAACAGGATTGCCATCGCATCCTGACTTAATTCCCGGTAAATAAAAATATCCATTAACTGTTATTCCGGAAGCATATAATCCTCCGACAAAACTAATTTCATCAGGATATATCTTAACACCAAACATCATCGATGCATTTTGCATATTGGATTCATTATAATCCAAATATACAATATTTGAAGTATAGCTACCGCTTACATCCCCATCTAAAAGAGTATATTCATCTGCTGGTTCTGCAGGAGAATAAACGAACCATTTTCCGGTTGATGTTATCTCATGATTATTTGTATCCAAGATAAAATCACCAGTGAAACGAAGATAGTTGTTGATATAAATGTCGTGACCATCATTGCTGACTTTTCCCGGTTGCCCAGGTGAGAACCATTTGTTATTGGTATCAACCATTGCAAAGATCAATTTGGGAGTTCCCTCTTCAGAATAGACAATACCCCAGTCGTTAGATGCTCTCGGTATTGGTGTAACATTAACAATCCTTGTAGCCATAGCTGTTTCATAATCCGTCTTTGTAGCTGTAAAACTCATTGAGTATTCAGAAAATTCCTGGTCAACCGGTATCTGAAATTCATAACGATAAGTACCATTTTCATTAGTTTGTACATTATCGGAAGCACCGGTCACACCATTTTCAATTATAATATCAGCAGAAATTCTCTCGTCCGACTGGTTTCTTGTTGTAATATTATAAACAACCATATCAGTACGGTCTGCATTCACCTTTGATGATGGACTAACTTCCACTTGCAGTTCTAATTTTTCAACCATTTCTGATACTTCAGATGTTGAAATGCTCTCATGCACTCCGTCCCATGCTTTCACAATATAATAATATGTGACTCCTTCTGTAACATCGCTGTCAACAAATGTATTTGAGGGAGCAGTCTCTGTCCCTGTAAGTTCATAACCGGTACCTTGTATTGTACTGCGGTAAACACGATATTCAGTGACATCATTAGAAGTACTGGCAGTCCACCAAACATGAATATCTGGATATACAGCCATTGACTGTACATTTGTTGCAGGGTCAGGATTTGGTTTAACAGGTAAAACACTAACTTCATTTGATGCTTGACTCGAAAGACCCGACGTATCATTTACTGCTTTTACAACGTAATAATATCTCGTTTCATTGGCAACTGTATTATCAGTATATGATGTACTTGTTATTGAACTTGCAAGTGCGGTACCATATTGATTTGACATCGTTCCTCGAAACACACTATATTTAACAGGTGTTGCCTGAACCGCATTCCATCTCAATGTTACTCTGGCATTACCCGAAGTTCCTGTCAAATTCTGAGGAGCATCAGGTGGAATGGGGTCATGAAGAGTTGACATTCCGTTTACAACAGTTGTCTGAGAACTTTCCATACCCTTGTCAATATCATAAGAAGTCATATAATATGAATACTCAACATCATTTCTTACTGAATCAATATAAGAAGTAGATGCACTGCTAATATTATCCTTTCTAACAGAATAATTAGTTTGAGAAGTTTTTCTATATAATTTATATGTAACATTTGCTCCTGCAGAATCACTCACACCCCAATTCAATGTTACAATTCTTGCACCATTTGTTGCACTCAAATTCTTTGGTGGACTTGGTGGACTTGGAATGTTTGTAGCTTCCCTTAAACTCTTATAGACACCATCACCTGTACCGCAATAAAGGTAATTATTATAAATCTTTAAGGCACCGTTACCTATGTTGTCCCAATCAAGACCTCTTGAAACATCTGACCATAATCCTCCGGAATTTACAGTGCGAAAAACACCGTCTCCAGGTGTTCCTGCAAAAAACAAAGTGTCATTAACCAGTAAAATCGCAGATACCTGCTTATTACCAAGTCCATTATTCATCTGAGACCAAACACCACCATTATTTGTTGTCCTATAAATACCTTCATTTTCGACACCTATATATATGTGTCCTGAAGCATTAATAGCCATTGAGCCAATATCTTTATCGGCACCTGTTCTGATTTGAGTCCAGTTGTCTCCATCATCAACCGAAGTATAAATATCTCCGTTGTGATTACCGGCATATAAGACATCACTACCTGATGCAGTTAACACCAATACGGAACCTAATGAGTTAGATTTTTCGGACCAGGTTGCCCCATTATCATTCGAAAAATAAATTTTTCCGGTCGTACTTTGATAAACACCAGTACTAACAAAAATTCCAGCAGAGGTTTTTACAATTGAAGTAACAAGTTCCAGCATTCCCATTGTTTGAACTGTGCTCCAATCAGTTCCTCCGTTAGTTGTCCTTTTAATAACACCGCTTAACCCTGAACCTGTACCAATAATAATATTATTATCATCAATAACTAAAAGACAGGTAACACCCGGTTGAGCCACTTCATCATAAGGGCTTGTCCAGTTTTCCCCGTCATCATTTGACATAAATACAGCACCCTTATCAGAACTTGCACCTGAACCAACCCAGATATCACCGTCACCGCTAATATATAATGCATTTGCATTTGCAGTTCCGTCAATACCAATTGTTTCCCAAAAATTCGTTTGAGCAAATATCAGATTTGCCGAAAGAAAAAACATGATTGAGATAAGTAAGTTAATTCGAAATTTCATATAAACCTCATAATTTAATTAATGTAATTTTATATTTTTTAGAACTGTAAGATATTAAATAATGTTAAATAATACAAATATTTTTTTGTCATACATGAAAACTCATTTTTACGGTTACGCCAGTTTTGTTTATTTTATAACGAGCATTATCGGAAAGTTCATTTATAAGAAAGACACCTCTGCCGCTTGCTTTCAAAAGATTTTCGGGTTCACGGGGGTCTTCAATTTTACTTAAATCGAATCCTTTACCCTCGTCTGAGACAGTAATTTCAATATTTCGGTTTTCAACATTGATAATAATGTTTATTTTTTTCCCCGGGTCACTTTCATTGCCATGAAAGACAGCATTATTGACAGCCTCAGAAACAGCGATTAACATATTATAAAATAAGTCATCTCTAATTTTTAAAGTTTCTTTTAACTCAAAAAGATACGGCTCAATTTTTCTGACCGCATTTTTATCAGTTATTAATTCTTTCTGTATCCTAAGCTGAAATTCACTCATTGATTATATATTTATTCTTGTTATCATTAAAAGGTTTGGAATTTCCTTGTAATCCAAATCCTTATTGGATTTTTGAAACTCGTACCAGGCTCTTAATTCAATTTTTATATCTGAGTTTACATTGTAACTAATTATAGACTCAGGTGCAAATGAATTGTGTTCCAGACCTATACTATTAAACGCATAAATACCAAGATTCTTTTGATTCAGTTTAAAAAATCTTATACCACTAGCTAATGTTAAGTTTTCAGATGTTTGATAATACAGCAAAAACTGAATAAAATGCTCATAATTACTGCTTTGAGGTGTTTCAGAAAAATTATTCCAAAAAAGAATACCTTGTTCGTAATAACGGACTTTAATTCTTGTTTGTAAATTAATTCTGTTATTTAAAAAAAGATAAACTGAGTCTTTATATCCTATCTCTCTTATACTATAACTATCAACATTCGGTGATAAATCTTCAAAATCATAAGCATAATAATTAGCTGAAACATAAAACCCCGGGGTCATAGAAAATCGCAGAGTATTAATTTTTACAGAAGGACTAAGTCTAAAAGTACGATACCAATTATTGTTAGCACTTCGTTGAGATTTAATATAAACATAATGAATCATCTGCACTTCAGCATCAAGAGATGCTGAAAGATTTTCAGAAAAAATATGAGAATATCTCAAGTTAATCAGTTCGGATAATTCATCTCTGTCATCATTAATTTCATTACTTGGTGTGTCATAGCGATAAAGTGATATAAAGAGATGAGCAGCAAGAGAATCACTTTTGGTAAGCAAATATGCTGTTCTTGTCTTGATTTGTGTCAGTGAAGATACATTGTCCAGCATTTTTTCCTGTTGCTGTAAATCAATTAAATCTGCATCTTTTATTTCGAATTGTTTATCTACATTATTTGCTTCATTTCTTGCAGTATGACTCATTCCAAAAGATTGGAAAAATTCTGTTGACTGATAGAATAATTCTCCTGAGAAATTTAAATTTAATTCGTCCCGATTTGTTTTAACAGCAGTGCTCTTTGATATTTCGTAATACTTATTATAATAGTGAGAAACATCCTTGTTTTCAGACCTATGGAAGCATAAATGTGTTCAGTTAATCCGAAACTGAAAAAAAGATTTGTATAAATATTATCTTCCAATCTGTTTTTAATAGAGGTCTCACTTACATCAGATAAAGCAACAGGATATAGAAATGATTTATATCGAACATCAATTTTTAAACTATTGCTTTCATCGAAATCTCTATATAGACTAGCTCTTAAATCCAAAAGACTCTTTTCCCTGCCGTCATTCAAATTAATGTATTCGACGAGAGCATTCCCACTTAAAAAATAATTTTCAAGATTGTAGTTATTAAGATTACTCTTGAAATTCAGGACACTCCCCTCTCCTTTGATGTCTGCTTGTTCATTAATTTCATAACCTGCATTAGTTTCAACTGAAAAGTTTTCAAGCAGAAAATATTTTATCCCTCCTGTGCTTCTCCCCTGTTTAATTTTGCTGACTCCCTGCGTTTTTATGTCAGACGAATAATATGATATATTTTGCTTTACATTAAAAAACAGATTCTCGGTTGCTTTCAAGTCAACACCAAAATCGAAAAGTTCATCATCCCAAAATGATTTCGTCCCGCTTGTAATTGCTCTTCCAAGGTAGTTCTGCTTTAAAATAATATTTCCCCATTCATATTTCATCAGCAAATCAGCATTTCCTTTAAAAGCATAAGTATTAACTATTTTATCAACACCATATTCGATAAGATTACTGCTAATATGACTCGAATAACTTGAGTCAACACTCATTAATGTTTGAGATAATGACTTTTGTACTATTAAAATTGATATCAACACAAAAAGTGAAATTTTCCCAAGAATGTTTCCCGGCTGTAAAAATTTTACCAAACAAATTCCTTCGTTAGTCATTACTCTCCAGAATTTTTAATGCTTCTTTGAAAACTATTTCTGGACTTAATTTCAACATGCAATCAAATGTTTTGACAGGACACTTTCTTCCCCCATGAATACCGCAGGGTCTACATTTCAAACTATCTATTCCCAGACTTTTATCCTGAGGTCCTAAAGGTGAGAAGCCAAATTCCGGAACTGTTGCACCAAAAATCGTTATTGTTGGACATCTGACCAATCCGGCAAAATGTGTTGGGGAACTGTCATTTGTTATTGTAAGACTGCAATTAGACAGTAAATATAATAACTGAGGGATACTTGTCTTCCCAACTAACGAAAAACATTCGGTATTTTCAAATATATCTTCTGTATATGACAAATCATCTTTAGACCCTATTAGTATTGCTTTATATCCTGATTCAGTCAAATTGTTAATTAAAGTCTTGAAATATTCAGGCATCCATCTTTTTGTTTCCCAAACAGAACCCGGAGCAATGGCAACAAATTTGTCTGTTTCTTTTATGCCAATATTAATCAATAAATTATCTATATAATTTTTATCATCATTACCTAAATCAATTTTAATCCCCCATGGTTTATATTCTTTTGTCTTTTCGCCATTTGATAATTTAAATCCTGTTAATAAAGATTTGTTTCGTTCAACTTCATGAAGGGCAAGTGTATATTTAATACGCTTTTTATACAGAAAAGAAAAACTACTTTTATCAAAACCAATTGAATACTCAGGTTTTGCTAAATAAGATATTAAACTTGTTCTGATGGACCTCTGCAAGCCTATTATACAATCAATTTGATTAAGTTTTAAAATCTCAGAAATATCTTTAATACCTTTCCATCCTTTATGCAAACCTCTTTTGTCAAATACTATAATCTTGTCGACTAATGCAGAACAACTTACCAAACCCACTGATGCAGGAGTAGTAACAAAAGTAATTTTGCATTTCGGATGCAGATTCATAATCTCTTCAACAAGATAAAGAGCTAATGCAACATCACCAAGAAATGCCGTTTGAATAATTGCAATCCTACTAAATTTTCTTATATCGATTAATTTGTTCATAAAATAATATTAAAAAATCAGCTTTCACATAAATATATAATTAAACAAAGTGCAAAATATATTATTCGAATGGGATTTCCAATTATTAGATATGATTTCCGTCAATTTTTTGAAATTATTGGAGCAGATAAACTATTATTGGGGTTTGTATTTCCATCTATTATGCTGCCATGTCCATAAATGAGGATATTCACGTATTGCTTCCTCCAAAGCTTTAATATGTCTTTGTGTTAAGATTTTAATTCCCTCAGCAGTATTATCAAGGTCATCATGCTTAAGTTCCCTAACCTTCACTGTATATGTCCCGTCATCATTCCGAATAGCAAATCCATATATAACAGGAACTTTAAACTTCAATGCAAGTGATGCAGGTGCTTCGTAAGTTGAGGCAGGAATCCCGAAGAAATCGACATAAATGTCCTTGTCTTTGGTGGCTCTTTGGTCTGCTAAAATTGCAATACATTCTTTGTCCATCAACGCTTTAACAATTTTCCGTGCCGCTTTCTTCGTATATATCACTTCGTTACCTGCTTTAGATCTATATTCGTTTAAAAACTTGTCAGCAAAAGTGTTTTGTTGTTCTTTAACAATTATTTTAACAGGTATTTTAGTAAAAAGCCCTGCGGCATAAGCAGTATATTCCCAATTACCGAAATGAGCAGAAAGCAAGATTAAACCATTTCCCTGATTATAAGTATCGAGAATTAAATCAAGGTTGTCAAATTTAATATACTTGTAAATATCTTCATCACTTAGATACCTGAGAGACAGAACTTCAATTAGAACTATCCCCAAATTTCGGTAAGATTTTATTAGAATGTCATTAATCCAATCATCCGGTTTTTCGGGAAAAGCATTTTTCAAATTGGTTTCGGTAATATCCTTGCGTTTTTTACTTAATACTCTCAAAAAATCACCGATCATTTCCCCAAGATACAATTTCTGTTTAATTGAAAATTTTGATGAAATAAATCCTAAGAATAATAGAAAATATGTTATTAATTTATTCATCTTTAAATTGTCTCAATTTAATGAACTGTATATCATCAATATTCATTTTGATTATCATAATTGCTTCGTTGCTTTAGTACGTATTCATTATACCAGTCTTCAAACTGAATCTCATTTTGTGCAGTAGAATGAACCAAATCATATCTTCCAAGCCCTGTCATATCAACAAAATGAAAATAAATACCACCTTGTATATCTGTATAAAACCATGATTCATATGGACTGGTTTCCCCAAAAAAAGGATGTTGTTCCCTTTCACTTGGCATTCCATATTTCATTAAAACCCTTCCTCTGTCAGTCTGCCAACCTCTTGTTTTACTGTAAGAAAAGAACCTGTCGGCAAATTTTATCAATTCACGGTATTTGAATAATTCTTCGTTAAACACAGTATTTGTGTCAGTATCCCTGTTTGTCCAAAACCTATATAGCAAACGCTTCTTTGCCTCGCTTGTTGTCAATTTATCGAATTGCTCAATTTCCTGATAACTTGCGATTGGTTTAATCTTAGCTATCTCAATTGCAGTTTGTTCGTCAGTAAGAGATGCAAATTCGCTTCTTTCAAATATAGCGCTTTCATAAAATTGCTCTTTTGATTGTTCCACTATAGTTGAGTTAATAATGTAAAACTTCTTCTCAACTGAAAAAGAATCAACAGGTTCGTCATATGGATAAACTACAATGGTTCTTAGATAATAAGTTCCCGTTTCCAGAGCTGAAATATCCATCTCATTGATATCAAAAATAAAATTGCTGTCAGACTTGAGTGTTTTAAATTTCCGGTCTCTCTCAATGTGGTAGGAGTCAACAAGATAATATTTTATATTGAAATCCTGCTTGTTTAATTTGTCAGGATTATAAATTTCAATATAGCTGTTCAATTTCTGTCTTTCGGCAATAAAAATCAGAGAAGGGACAGGAACAACAAAATAACCATTCTTCTTAAATGATTCATTCCATTGAAAAGTTCCACTATTTTGAGTATTATCTTCAGGTAAAATATGTTGTGCAATTTGCAAACTGCTAAGATTTATTTTATCCTTGTGCTGAGACCTTATTATCAGTTCATAGTTCAATTCCAATGTTGTAGTGGAATCATTAACGTCCTGAATAAATACATTAATTTTGTACTGACCGGGCTGTAAAATAAAATCTTTTTGCCCAACCATTGTTTTGGCTGATTCACTATCAGAATTATCTAAAATATGTGAGACAATCCATTTCTTCTCCTGCTCCAGCTTAATATTTGAATATATGGCAACATGAATAAATAATTCACCTAAAAGCCCTTTGTCTGAGTTTTTATATTTCAGTGATAACTCATCAAAAGAATAATAAAATTCCCAGCGGTTCTTCCCATCTGCTTCTATAAAAGTAGCATCATCAACATTGAAGTTAATCTTCCCGGCTATTAACTGACCGGCAGAAATAACAATCATTACAATAAGATACGCTATTTTAATTAATCTTTTGAGCATAGATTTTAAAAATATATTTTTTATGTAAAAAATGCCGTCCTGCAAATTAAGACGGCATATTTTATTTAAATTGTTTCAGAAATCTGTCTTATTGAAATTAATCAAGTCCAACAGCAATACTGATTCTGTTTACCAAACCAATATCAGCGGTCGGTGTAATTGAATAATCAATTTGTCCTTTAACACCTCCGGTTAAATAACTAAAGCCGATACCTCCGGAAAATCCTAATTGGTCCTGTCCGAATCTATATCCACCTCTGAATGAAACCAGGTCGTTCCAAGTATATTCTGCTCCTATTGCAAATTGCTCAGGAGTGTCTGATAGAGTAACGAAATCACCTGCTACAATCAGCTTATGTTCTTCCATATTAATAACTTCCGAGGATATTCCCGCACGGAAGATCAAAGGCATTGTATAAGGATTTGCTAAAAAAGTTACATCCCAGGGTGCAGCTTTAAGTTCATCTATATACTTCTTGGTTGTTTTCAAATCCTGTCCTTCGTATTCCATTTCGGAACCAAGATTGAAAATAGCAAAACCAAGTTTAATTCCTTGAATTTCAGTATCATATAAGGTTCCGATATCAAAAGCCATACCTGAACTATTTAAAGAACTGAAAGCATTGCTGACCATTTTTCCGGTTACACCGAAAGAGAACTGGTCAGTAAGATATCCACTGATTGAAATTCCGGCAACAACATCATTTACTGTGTAATGTGCTCCGGTACCTTCCGGCTGAGCAATTGTGGTTATCGGAATTTTATCACTGCTAAATGAAACCAAATGTGCCGAAGCAGTGAACTGCTCACTGATAGGCATTGATACAGCGGCAAAGCTGTGAGTAAAGCCGGCAAACCATTGAGTATAATGAAATTCTCCGTTCATACCCTTTACATCAGCAACACCTGCAGGATTCCAATATAATGAAGTCAGGTCATTAGCTACTGATGTATATGCACCTGCCATTCCGTTGGCTCTGGCTCCAATTCCTATCTTTAAAAACTGCGAACCGGCAGCACCTACTTTTAAGAATTCACCTGCAGAAGAACCGGACACATCGTCCTTTGCTTCCACTGAAACACTGATGAATACCATAAGTACTGCTAAAGTTAATGTTATTAAAATCTTTCTCATATTTATATTCTCCATATTTTCTTTATTTTCATATTTATTAGCTGTTTATACTATTCATCTTCAGGGACTAACCTGAAACCACCTACTACGACTGAGAATTTCTTAACTGTCTGAGCACCATCGGGAGTTTTAATTACAGCAACAAATGCTTGTGATTGAACCCTTTGTCTGTTCTTAGTTAATAAGTCCCATACCTCGACAAGCATTTTATCTCTTTCAGGACTTGTAAACTCATCGTGTTCCAATGTCTTAACTAAATCACCTGTGATAGTATATATATCAATTGTTGCTCTCTTCGGCAATCTTGTGAAATATATTTTTGCATCGTAAGGTGAAGATTGTCCCTCATGAGTAATATAATATGGATTCGGAACAACGCCAATCTGGTCAAGTAAATCATCGGTGTACTGACCTTCTGAGACGTAGTTCGAATCAATAAAGAGAACAATTTTTGCACCGGGCATCGGGAATCCTAAGGCACCGCCATTTGTTTTCAATAATACTTTGTCGCCGGGCTTAGGCATTACCATATTCAAAGACTTAGCTTGGTCACTTAATCTCCATTGTGCAGAAGGTCCGTTTAATCTGCCATTCTTTGCAAGGTCAAATGCAAAAGTTACACCGGATGCAAGAAAAGCGTTGACAAAGAAGACCGAATCTACTCCATCCGTGGATTTTCCGTTCAGATAAAATCTCCCTTGCTGTCCCAAAGAGACTCTATCACCGGGTCTATAGTGAGCATCATTGAGACTTCCCTGTACCGCATATAATGGATTGAAGTTAAATGCACTTGTTATCTGATTTCCATTTATCCATGCGTATGATGATAGATTATATTTACCAATGAAATCATTGTTCCTTTGTCCGAGCATTCCCAAGTGGGGATACTTATTACCATAACCGGTATCTATTTTCATGTGTTCAATAGGTAAAGGATATGTTACCAAAACAGAATCACCTTTTAAACTCGGGCGTTTGTATGAAACAACATTCTTAACATCCATTAAGAGATAATCACAAACAAAGTCTTTTGCGGCTCCTAATCTTGTTGATTTCAAATTCAGAGTTTCCTTTCCGCCTGCCTTAAATTCAATCAGGTATTCTGCCGGACCGTTGTTGTAACTTCCATATGAATTTACACCAAATTCAGGTCTGAACTGCCAGCTGAATGAAGTTTCGCCATCGGTTGTATATAATTTGTTACCATAAACTTCAAGTCCGGTTGACTGTGTCCGGTAAACGATGCTTGAATCATAGGTCGCATTTATATCACCACCAATGTCGGTCATGAAATTGATAGGCACTTTAATGTCACCTGAGACTATAGGACTTGGACGTCCACCTTCAGGAGGATAAATTGCCGAAGAATCAGGTCTGAAAACTCCGCCTCTCTGCTGTGCTGTATAGTTAAAGCTGAAGCCAAGAGTACCATAAGCAGGTTGGGCAAATCCATAGGTATAATAATAACCTGCAGATTTGAAATCGCCTGTTGTAATGGATGATGTTCTTGTTATTACAGTATCATTACCAAGTTCGGCAGTATTAATCCAAATATCTTTAACGGTGTCTTCAATTGCTTCATAATCAACAATCTGGAAATAATTATTTTGCCAGCCAGATATGCCTAGACAAACTTTTCTGTTATTAAGGCAAACCCCAATATTTTTATCAACATAAGGAACATTTAATATATCGTCAACAAATCCATTACAGTCATTGTCTAAGCCATCACACTTGCTTTCAATAATCTCATAATCTAAGCCATAATCTTCCCCATCACAATCCAGCCATAATCCATTAAAGCATTTTGAAGGCATATGG
>CAZEHW010000021.1:0-21910 GCA_964511865.1 uncultured Hyphomicrobiales bacterium
CTTTTAAATTCCCCGGAAATGTTATTTTTATTCCCATTATTTTCTCCTTAACAAAAATATCTGTAATTTTACATATTAAATAATTATTGAAACTAATTAAAACTATATGACTACTCAGTAATATAGTTATTGTAAGTATGAAGAAGCTAATTATCGTAATCTCGGTGCTGGTCTTGCTTTCCGTGCTATTAACAGGCGGACTGTATTATTATTCGGTTGAACTATTATCTCAAAAAGATATTGAAAAAAATGATTTGGTCATAACAATACCTCACGGAACTTCGTTAATCCGCTGTGTTGATATTTTAAATGAAAAAGGGTTGTTTGAGCCAAATTGGTTTTTCAGTTTTTATTTCCGTGTATATTCCCAATTGAATGACTCTCATATCAATGCCGGTTCTTATAAATTTACACCTGAAATGAATAATGAGACTATTCTCGAATCTTTATTTAAAGGAGAAAATCTTAACATTATTAAAGTTACTTATCCTGAAGGCATAACACTCGAAGATTTTGCATCAATTACCGAAAAGAAATTTGGAATTTCAAAATATGAGTTTCTGAATTACATTAATTCTCCCAAAATTCTTGAAAAGTACGGTATTCCGGGAAGAACCGCAGAAGGATATCTCAATCCAAATACTTATATTTATTTCTTTAATGCCGACCTTGTAACTGTTGCAGTCCGACTTTTTGAAGAACAGGTGAAGATATGGGAGGAAAAGTTTGCAAGACAAGCAAAAGCAATCAGTATGAACAAGCATGAAGTTCTCACTCTTGCATCGATTATCGAAGCAGAAACGCCAATGATTAGTGAAAGAAGCAGGGTTAGCGGAGTATATCACAACCGCTTAAAGAAAAATATGCTTTTGCAGGCAGACCCAACAATTGCTTACATGCTGAAAGGAAAAGAAAGCCTTACTTTCAGAGATTTAAAAATCAATAACCCATATAATACTTATATTTACGCCGGATTACCACCGGGACCAATAAATTCGCCAAGCATCAGTTCAATTGAAGCGGCTTTGAATCCGGAAAAACATGAATTTTTATATTTTGTTGCAAAGGGAGATGGGAGCAGGACACATTACTTTTCTAAAACCTTTGGAGAACATCGAAAGTTTATAGCAAAATACAGAAGAAATTTGAAAAAGAAATTCTAATATTTTCTTGAATAATCAATCCAACCATCTGACACCGTTACAGTTTTAGTAACGGTGTCATTTGAGGTTGCTACGAAATTAAAATTTCCTTTTATTATTTGATTGACTTGCCCAATTTGCATTTCACTCAAGTCAATTGTACCTGTATTAGCCCAATATGATACTTCTCTCGGAGTATCCCAGCCGGTAATAAACAGGGCATATGCGTAATTTTCTTTTACGGAAGTATCTCCGGGTTTAACTATAGTGAAAAAACCGGAAGTAGCATCCTTATTCTTTGGGAAAATTGAAATAACAAGAGCATAGCTTTCATTATTTATTTTAGCTGTTGAACTAAGTTGAAACTGATAGACCTGACCGGTTAATATATTAAGAAAACCTTTGATAGATGTATAATCAAGAGTAATGTCACCTGCAACAGTACAACCGATTACATCAGGTAAAACCGGTGTTACCGGCGGAGTTTCATCGCAGGAAATTAAACCTGAAATAAAAACCATCAATATTAAAATATTAATTTTATGATTTAGGAATATCTTCTTCAATTTTTCAACTATAAAAAATTATTTAACTTCCAAAAGCTCAATTTCAAATATCAAAGTTGCATTAGGTCCAATAGTTGGAGGAGCACCTCTTTCACCATAAGCAAGTTGACCGGGAATAAATAATTTATACTTTGCTCCTTCTTTCATCAACATAACACCTTCTGACCAACCGGGAATAACCTGATTTAATCCAAATTCAATTGGCTCTCCTCTTTCAACGGAACTGTCAAAAACTTTTCCGTCAATCAAAGTACCATGATAATGAACTTTTACTTTGCTTTCAGCTGTAGGTTGTTTGCCTGTTCCTTCTTTCAAAACCTGATACTGCAGACCGCTGGCTGTAGTTTTAATTCCGGGTTTGTTCTTATTTTCGGCTAAAAACTTATCACCTTCTACTTGATTTTTATCTTTATCTCTCATAAATTTTTCCTGTTGTTTAACTTGAAGTTCCATCTGAAAATTCTTCATAACTTCTTCAGACTGAACTTTGGTTAACAATAAATCTTCCCCATGCATTGCGGCATACATTGCAGCAGCCATAATATTAGGGTCAATCATTACAGAATCATTTTTCAGATTTTCACCAAGGTTCATTCCAATTGTATAGGCAACAGAGTCCCATTGTGTTTTCAATTCTACCTTAGTGTCAATTTTTCCGCTTTTCTCTGAACATGCTTCGATCGTTCCGAGAAGCAATCCAAATAATAATAATAAAGCTATCCTTAAATACATATAAATTCTCCTATTAATAAAAATATAATTAGTTATTTAACTTAATATAGACTACAAAATTAGCATTATACAGTTAAATATTAAAATATTTAATGAATAATTTGTTTTTGAGGATTTTGATTGGCTTTGTAAAATTATAATATTCCCTAATAAAAGAAGTTTTTACTTTTTTATTAAGTAACTCAAATGTAAATGCTTATTAGGAAATATTCAATAAATTCAAAAGACATTAGATTCTATTTTCTCAGACCATTGTTTGAGGGTGAGAGCATTATTATCCTTTTCTGAAACTATGGGGTTTTCACAAGCCCAGTCAATTGCAATTTGCAGGTCATTCCAAAGTATTCCGGCTTCGCCACTGGGATTGTAAACTTCAGTACATTTGTATTGCATTTCACACCAATCGGAAAGGGTTAAAAAACCATTTGCAAACCCGGGTGGAACCCAAAGAATGTTTTTGTTTTCTTCGGATAATATTAGCTTTTTATACTTCCCAAATGTAGCTGATTCTTTTCTGATGTCCACTTCAACAACCAGGGCTTGACCGCGAGTAACCCTGATGAGTTTTCCCTGAGGTTTGTTCCATTGAAAGTGCATTCCTCTGAGTGTATTCTTTACTGAACCTGAATGGTTGTCCTGAACGAAGTTATCTGTAATTCCGAACCCTGAGAGTTCATCTGCTCTGAAGGTTTCCATAAAAAAACCTCGGTTGTCGCCATAAACAGTTGGTTCGAAAAGCATTAAACCGTTAAGATATTCTCCAATTAATTTAAGACCCATGTTTTTAATTTTACAATTTTCAATTTTACAATTTTCATTCAATTTAAAATATGAAATTTAATATTTAAAATCAATTTAAAATTTTAAAAAATAATAAAACTTGACAATCAATTCAAAATAATATGAGAGATTATTCTATATTTCTATGAACACCCTCTCCACAGCGGTGCCAAATAATCCAATTGCCATCCTAATATGACTTCTGTTTGTTTGAAATAATCCATTTCAAATGCCCATGTGTAGTATTTTGCGAATGCAATATTAATGCATTTGTAAATAGCAGTATAGCTATAACTAATGAGTAGAAATATTTCATGTTTTTTCTCCTTTATTTATTTACAACAATATCTGTAGAATAAATAAATTCACCTGCTGTAAACCTAACATAATAAACACCGGAAGCAATATCTTTTGTGTCCAAAACCGTATGATTTAATCCCGGCTCCTTTACTCCATCATATAAGTTTTTAATGTAATTCCCTATTGAATCATAAATATCAATTTGTAGATTCGTAAATATACTTACGTTATATTCAAGTGTTATTGTATCATTTCCCGGATTAGGAAAAGACGAGATATTAGATATAATTTCTATTGGATTATCTGGATTTTCTACTCCCGTTCCTGCCCATTTTGCGTTATTTAAATGCAAACTGCCACTTGTACAAGTAATGATGTATTTGTTATCAGATGAGAAATCAACTGAAAGTTTTGGACCCCAATTGTTATAGTACGTATAAGTATTCACCCCTGTTTCAATATCCCAAATTCTGACAGTGTAATCATCTCCGGCAGATATAAGGTATTTTCCGTCGGGTGTGATTTTGAATTCTGTAATGAATCCTTCAGAATGTCCTTTAAATTCCTTAACTTTAGAAAAATGATTTTGTATATCAAGCATTACTAATTTGGGAGAATTTGATTCATTTTGTAAAACAATTAAATATCTATTGTCAGGTAAAAACTTTGTTACATAATTTGATTCGATGCCTACTGAATTTAATTCCTTAGTTATATTATTATATAAAACAAGTTTTTTTACTTCACCGGTTATAGCAAGATATTTCCCATCATTTGAATATTCAACATAAGCCTTATCGTAAATTCCCGGATTCATTTCACTATCAAAAAATTTAATTATTTCTCCATTATGGAAATTCCATATTTTTACTCCTTGATTCCAACTACTTGCAGCTAATAATTTTTCATCGGGTGAGAACGATAATGCACCAGCAGGGTTACCTACAAAATCATTAAAAACTTTATATAGTAACCATGTTTCGGTATCCCAAATGTTTATTACTCCGTTTGCATCGCTTGTGGCTAAATATTTTCCACTATTTGTAATTGCAATATGGTAGATCCTCGTACTATTGATTTCAAGTAATGAATCACCAGTTTCACTATCAAATACTTTTAGCGACTTTCCACCGGTATAAATCTTTGTTCCGTCCTTTGAGAATAGAACGCTTGTAAAATTTTGCGAGGGCCAGCTTGTGTATGTCCAAACTGTGTCAGGCAGTGGTTCCTGTGATAGCAAGGGTTGATTTTTTCCTGCTGAAAGTAGCAGGAAGAAAGCGAGAAGAAAAATTTTAGTTTTCATTTGTTGCTCAATGAATTATTTTTACAAGCATTTTTTTATACTTTATTTACAAATAATTTCTCTTATTTGAAAGCACTATGTTATTACAAGGGACGTTCTACTGCTTTGCTACATTTCCTAATTTTTCTTAATAGTTTTCTTATTCGACTTAACAAAAACACGTAATAATTTTTCTATATCTTTTGAACTTCCGAATTCGTGACTTAAAAGCAGACTGTCTGTTTGAAATCTACTGCTTTTTACTTCCATTTCGGAATCGTCATCCTGCTTGGTGTACATTAAAGTGATGGCATAAGTTACGAGCAATGTGAATTCCAGACCAAGTGCAAAAAGTACAAGTGAAGGCTGAGTGGGCGGTATAAATTTCAAACCTCGCAAACCTATAATTATGATCAACACTGCGGCACCCATATAAACAAAACCTAATACAGCATTGTTGTACTTTACAGTAAAATAAAACCTCATATACATTTGTATACCTTCATTTACATGAATTACTCTTTTTAAAAATGAGTAATCTCTCCATTTCAAAGCTCTTTGGAGTGCTTGAATGTCATCAAACGGTATGTTCCAATCTTCAACGAAATAATGTAAATCTCTTAAATCAGCATTTTTAATTTCATTAATAATATCTTTATAATCATGCTCAGATTCAGTACCATATTTTATATAGGCAATTTTGCTAATGGAATTTGCTATTTCTCTATCAATTTTTTGTCTTAAAAAGCCAATTTTTCTTGGCAAAACTGCAGTAATGAGACTCGAAATACCAATGCTAAGGGTTGTAATCAGAAAAAACAATGACAGAACGGGATTAAACCAGTATCTGATTTCTTCGGGAGTACCCTTGTAAATATCAACAGCCCATGAAAAAAGGTAAGACATGCCTTTTCTCGGCATAGGGTCGTCAATCTGATAGGATAAGAATTTTCCTGTTTCATTATGAACATAACCTTGCAAAAAGGTTTCAAAAAAATTCTGAAGAAATGGTAACATCATATAGAATATCACAACTATGGAACCGAAGATTAAAGCTAAAAACAAAACAATTTGAGAGTAATTATGCTCAGTCAGTTCGTAATATGTTTTTTCAGTTTTTGCAGCCATCATTTTTTTTACTTAAATAATAAAAATATATAAAATTCAATATTACAACAAAAAAGTAAGTTAAACAAAAAAATACTGCTTGTTGAATTAATTTTATACAAAAAAAAATCAATTCATTCTACTACTTAATTTTCATTAATCACCAATAATAATGATAATCGGTGATTTAATTCACCAAATATTATGATATTTGGTGAATTGAATATTATTATGACTGTTAAAATAGACCGTTTAATGCTTGTATTGTAATGAGTTAGTGCATATTTCACTAACAATAATAAATAATGTGAAATGCTCTCAGTTTTTTCACCTCATCACTCCAAACTTTCCATTCAATACTTTATCGTTTGTTTTAAGAATCAAATAGTACATTCCCATTGGTTTATTCTTCAAATCAATCTGCTCATAATGTCTTCCTGAACTAACAAAACCATAGTCGAATGTCTCAATTTTATTTCCGAGTATATCATATAATTCAAGAATAACATATTCAGGAGAATTGAGAGAATACTCAATATTTAAAATATCACTTGCAGGGTTGGGATAAATATTCAAAATTGTTTCCTGTCTGCCGTCTGCTGTCTGCCTTCCGTCGTCTTCCACTCCTACATACTGATTATCGCAGGGAACTTTCCAATTATATATTCTCTGCTCCTGGCATGCCTGACCTGTTGCTCCGGTAAATCCAATATAAACGTATTCCTCATTTTCAAGATTCAGGTGTTCTGCTAAGTCAATGTCAGGAATAGTCAAGACAGGGTCTGAAAATAACCCGGTTGTATCGAGATAAATGCTTAGTTCTCCACCTGAGTGTTTGTAATTAATTTTTACATAATATAAAATATCCTGCCGGATTACAGGTATATCATCGTTAATACCCAGAACACTAAGAAAGATTCTGTGGTCAGGTGTATTGGGTCTTGCTCCCAATGATTGAACAGCAATATGATTACCGTTTGGGTCGTAAGTATTTCTGAATAAATCAAATTCTATTGCCATACTGTTAGTAATACCGTCATAGCCCATTGCTTCACCTTTGTTGCCAAGTACAGGATAATTATGATTTTGCATAACGAAAGCAAAGCCATCAGCACCCGGCAAGGAAAGCTCGGCTGTTTGACGATTATCACCATATTTAATATTAAATTCAAAGGTTGTTGTAAAATCCTGTAGGACAGAAAATCTATTTTTTAACCAAACAGAACCGGCAATCCAAGGTCTTGAATCAGTTAATTTCAAATAATTATCAACTCTTTCTGCATTTCCGACATATATCAGACTGCTGTCACCCGGACTTACTTTGTCAATATTTATTTCTACATAAGCATGAGAAGTATCGGAGAAAATATCCTTCGACGGGCTCAGGATGACATCTTTTAAGGTGACATAAAGACGGTAATTGCCTGCATGCTCCATGCCAGCTTTTTTAATTATTATATTTCGGTCATTAGATTCAAAACCATTTGGTCCCGACCAATGATATTTTACTTCCGGTATCGAATTTGTATATAAGCAAAGGTCATGCCCTATGCAAATCGGACTGTTCGTAGTAATGTTCGGAATAATTTTATATGACTCGGCGAATAATTGAACGATAGCCGGACTTCCTACATTTCCGTGATGAAAAGCAATGCTTCCGCTTGTTCTTCCTAATTCCAATGCACTAAACCGCAATTCCATTTCATGTTTATCTCCCGGACTGAGCGTAAAAGAGCCGCCACCTTTCAAAATTGAAAATTGTTTTTTGTCAGGTCCTGCATTTTCTACGTTAGATATATTCACAATATTCGAACCAATATTTTCAATTACAGCACTAACAGTTGTGTCCTTGTAATAATTCAGATATACTTTACCGAAATCAATTAAGTCTGATACTATCCTGATATTTGGTTCAACTCCTTCACCCCTTATCTTCTGCTTTAAGGTATCACTTTGAGTTACAATTAAAATATCTGCTTCGTAAATGCGGGCTTCAACAGGTGAGAATCGGAATCCTGCTTCATAAGCTTTGCCGGGTTCAGCTAAATAGTTTTCCATTCCTGAAACAACTGAAAATGCTGAAGCATCCTGTCCGGCTATAAATACCGTATCAATACGAAATTTATATGTCCCCGTATTCTTTACAAATTCTGTAACAAGAGAATCTTTCATAGTAGCTGTCAATACCTTACCCATATCAATATCAAAAGAACTTGTGGCAGGAGCGACAATTGACCAAACTGAATCCGATTCGTCTTCCATGCCGATATCTTCCGTTTGGTCCATTACAGCCCAAATACCAACCGTCCAATCACTGCTCCCACTAATGACTTTTCCTCCGTCTGCACTAATGTCAACAGAATTTACAAAATCTGAATGTCCATTGAAAGTCATTATTTCACTGCCTGCAAGCAGGTCCCATACTTTAATACTTTTATCGAAGCTTCCGCTTATCAGTTTTGTACCCTCAGAATTAAATATTACAGAACTTACACCTAGCTGATGACCTTTTAGAGTCATTTGACTTTCCCCGGTATCAATATTCCAAATCTGAATTGTTTTGTCAATGCTCCCGCTTGCTATTTTCTTTCCGTCCGGACTAAAACAAACAGAATATATGCTTCCTGAATGACCTGTTAACTTTTTAAGTTCTGCACCCGTCTTGGCATCCCATAATCTAATTATTTGTTCGCTTCCACTACTGGCAATCATTGTCCCGTCAGGATTGAATGCAACAGTATAAACTCCCGAATTAATATCAGTTATATCTTTCAGCAAAGTACTGCTGTTTGCATCCCATATTTTTATTGTATTATCAATACTCCCGCTCACGATTTTATCACCAAAAGGGCTGAAATCAACGCCATAAACAGCCGCAACATGACCAAATAGCCTGTAACTCCTTATCTCCTTTCCCGTTTGCACATCCCAAAGCTTCACGTCAAAATCGTTACCGCCGCTAACAAGTTTACTTCCGTCAGAATTGAATGCCAGTGACATTATCCAGCTCGTATGACCCTTCAATGTTTTAATACTCGTCCCTGTTTGAATATCCCAAAGTATTATCGTATTATCATTGCCACCGCTCGCTATTATCCTGTTATCCGGACTCAAAGCCACTGTCCTCACTTCGTCTCTGTGCCCTGTAACTTTTGAAACAACCTTACCGCTGTCCAAATCCCATACTCTCATAACCTCAGATGAAGCACTTGCTAATTTTCTGCCGTTAGGGCTCAAAGACAAAGCTCTTATAGGATAGTTGTCTTCAAATAAGTTCATATATTCCGTACCGTACTTCACCTGCCAAATTTTGATATTACCGTCTGAACCACAACTGATTAACTTATTCCCGTCTGAAGTAAAAATTATATCATTTACACCATTCTTATGACCTATAAATTCATACAATAAATTTCCTGTCTTTGTTTGCCACAAATAAATAATTCCGTTTTCACCCGCACTTGCAACTCGGCTTCCATCAGGACTCAAAGCCACTGCATTAACTGCACCTGTACTACTGCTCGTAAAAGTCTGACTTTCAGCTCCTGTTACAACATCCCATATATGAACAATCTTATCATAACCTCCGCTCACAATTTTGTTGCCGTCTGAACTGAACGAAGCAGAATTTATCCAACCCGAAAATCCCGAAAAGTTCCTAACTTTCAAACCTGTATTGGCATTCCAAATATTTAAAGCACTGCCTGCTGTCAAAAGCCAGTTTCCATCGGGACTATATGATATAGTCTTAATGTTTCCCGCATATGAATTAAAGCTCACAAACTTCTGACCGGTAAAAACATCCCAGCAATATACATTACCTCCCTGTGTGCCGCAAACCACTTTCCCTCCATCAGGACTGTATGCAACTGATAAAACCTTGTCATTAATAACTGAAAATGTACGGATTATGGCATTATTCTTTAAATTTATCAAATTTACCTGATTATTATTTGCAATTGCTATTCTGTTGCTATTTGGAGAATAAGCGACATCATTCATACTGCCAAAACCAAGTAGTTTAATCAAATCACCGGCATAGTATTCTGCAATATTTTCTTGCTTTACTCTCATCAAGCATTTATTGCTTGGAGTATTCGCAATTCCCTTCCAGTCATATTTCAAATCGCTTGCTTTGTTGCTGATATTAGTCCAACTATCCCCATTATTTGTACTATAATCCAATCTCACTGTATCTTCGGGTAAAATCCCCTCCCATGTTATAACACTGTCAGCACCTGCAACAAATGTTTCTCCACCATCGGGAAATGTTAATTTTAAAGTTCCGGATTGATTATCAGTATCGAAATTTCCGCCGGTAGCAAAAAATGTATTACCAAAGCAGGCATCATAATCGAGGTCGAATCTGCAGAATGAATATCCGGTTGATTTTGGAGTATATTTAACCTTCAGAACTCTGCCTATATCTTTAGTTAATGTGAAAGGCGGCGGGTTTCCATCCCAGTCAACAATTTCATACTCTTGTGGATTCGATAAACTGATTGAATTAATTGATACACCTTTGTTTCGTGCAGTTAATGTAATACTTTTTGTTTCGTTGTATGGAGGGTCAATTATTCCGAATTTGATTGAAGGTGAGGGGCTGTACTCAATCTGTGCAATTTTAAACATGGGTGCTGTATATAGAGCATCTGCAGTACTACTATATTGCTTAAAAGTTAAAACAACATTTCTTATGATATTGCAATCTTCTTTGCTCAACCATTCAATTGTGCATGCTTCCAAACTTTGAGATATCGTCAGAATTTTCAGATAAATCTCTTTTGCCTGCTCACCTGTTACAACATTTTCAAACCACATTCCACCTGTTCTTTCGGAAATATTCCTCAAAATTGCAGGACAGTATGTTCCGAGAACGACACAATAAACAATAGCACCTATTTCATTAGCTTTTTGGACTATTCCGTCTTCGTTGCCTTGTGCCTGACCATCAGTTAAAAAGACAACGACTCTTTTGTTTTTTCCTTTCTCAGCAGTCAACAATGCCCCTGCCATAGGGTTAATAAAGCCTGCATTGAAGTCTGTACCTCCGGTTGCATGAAGAGAAAGAATAGCATCTCTCAATCTTTGTTTGTCATTAGTGAAATCGGTGTGAAGCATATTTACTGTTGTGAAACTTGTTACAGCACAATCCGATTTTTCTGTTGGTAAAGCATCCACCCAGGCAACAGCGGCTTCTTTAGCCATATCGAGACGATCTCCCCCCATTGAACCTGATATATCTATAGTTAGCACGGAAGAAATTGGCTGAGGAGGTTTGGGAGTTGGACAGGAGATATAAGTAACTTCTCTTTCTGTCCCGTTTTCTGTTAGGTCAAAATCTTCAGGAGATAAATCCAATATCTGCTTGCCTTCTTTATCAAAAGCAAAAAACTTTGCCCTAAGCGTAGTAAATTTAGATGTATCAATTGTGAATAATGACAGGGTTTGACCTGTGGCTGAGTAGTAAATTAAAAATGAAACAATCAGTAATAACTTTTTCATATAACTCCCGTGTATTAATTCAAATCTCTAAAAACAATCCAATTTCCTAAAGCAGGTTTCTAAACCAGTCAACACAAACTCTTATCTTTCGACAAGCTCCACGATAAATCGGGACAGGTCATGATGACTAATTAAAAAAACTTTTTTAAAATTTGTACTGAATATACTTATATAACACACGAGAATTGGAAATGTTACACTTTTTTTTGAAAAAAGTGAAAATATTTCTGAAAATCAATTTGTCAAAGAAGAATATTTTACTAAGTTGCATTCTTTTTGTGAATAATTATTTATAATTTGAGATATTTATGATATATTTTAACAATGCCGCTACAAGCTGGCCCAAACCTCCCGAAGTTTCAAAAGCAGTTTATAAATATTTGAATGAAGTACCATGCCATTCCGCAAGAGCAGGATTGGAAGAAGATTCCGAAGACCCGGCACAGGCATGCAGGGACAAACTTTGCAAACTTTTTAATGCTTCTGACCCTGAACAATTCGTTTTTACTTCCGGTAGTACCGAAGCTTTAAATCTTGCTATTAATGGTTTACAGTTAGACAAAGCTCATGTTGTTACTACAGGAATTGAACATAATTCCGTAATCAGACCGCTTAAGCATTTGGAACTCGATGGTAAAATAGAAATAACTTTCGTTGATTGTGATGAAACCGGATATGTTACTCCTGAAAGCATCGAAGATGCAATTAAGGACAATACAAAAGCAATTGTGGTAAATCACTCTTCAAATGTTACAGGTTCGATATTAGACATAAAAACAATTGCAGAAATTGCCCACAAACATGGTATGCCTATTATTGTAGATGCTTCTCAGTCTTCTGGAGCAATCGAGATAGATATTGACGGATGGGATATTGACCTGCTGGCATTCACAGGGCATAAGTCATTATATGGTATGCAGGGAATTGGCGGATTACATATTAAAAAGGGTCTGGAACTAAAACCATTAAAGGTGGGAGGAACCGGCATAAAAAGCGAGGTCCTTGTACAACCTCCCGGGATGCCAATATTTTACGAGGCAGGAACACCAAATGTACCGGGAATAGTATCTTTGAACGCAGGGATTGGTTTCGTTCTGGAAAAAGGCGTTACTCATATTCGTGAACATAAAGCAGATATGGTAAGAAGAATAATCTCAGAGCTTGCCGAATTTCCTGAAGTAAAAGTTTATACGAATAACAAGAACAACAGCATGGCAAATTTCTGCTTTAATATTGGCGGAATGGCTCCTGAAGAGGTGGGTTACTTCCTCGACAGTTCATATGACATTATTGTCAGGACAGGATTGCACTGTGCACCCCTGTTGCTGAAACCTGTTGGAGTTTACCCATGGGGAACGGTACGTGCTTCTCCTTCATACTTTACAACTGATGATGAGATTGACCTGTTTATTGTTGCTCTCAAAGATGCCGTCAGGACGTTTACGAAAAGAAAGGTGTAGTACGGATAACTGATAACGGAAATTATGAAAAAACTATATATATTCGTAGAAGGGAATGATGATGAGCTTTTTTTTAAGACCATCATTGTCCCTTTATTGATTGACAAATATTCAGATATAGAGATTATACAATATGCACAAATGAAAAAAGAGAAAGTTGAATTATTCATCCTGAGCATCAATACTTTGAAATTTGACTATTTACTGATAGCCGATATTGACTTCCACAGATCTGTAAACCAAAAGAAGAAGTATTTGGAAATGAGATATTCCAATGTGAATCCGGAATTGATTTATATTGTTATTAAAGAAATTGAAAGCTGGTACTATGCCGGTATAAATGATGAGCAGAGCAGGCAATTCCACATTAAACCAATGAAAAATACAAATGAACTTTTCAAAGAAGAATTCAATTTGCTTTACCACAGAAAATTCAAATCCAGAATTGATTTCATGCTCGAATTACTAAAAGAATATTCAATAAAAACAGCTATTCAAAAAAATGACTCCTTCGACTTTTTTGCAAGGAATATCCTTTTTGACTGAACAATTTATCAATTCTCATAGATATCAACCATATTAAGATAAGGTACTTTTACAGAATTAACTTCAAAAGAAACTCCGCCTGGCTCAAAAATCATGTTGGTAATTTTACCGGATATAAAAACATCAGCTTTAATGTCATTCTCAAAATTATTTGAATATAGTGCATTGATAAAATAATTTCCTTTCCTGCAAACCTTTCCTTTACTGCTTTCACCGGACCATTTCATCAAAGTATCGCCTGACTGATTCATCAGTTTATCCTCGGGGAATTCATGCACTACATTGCCTTTAACATCAGAGCAAATAACTTCGGTTTTTGTGCGTTGGGGTGGAACGTTAATAGAAAACTCAGATGGATTTTTATCGTCAAAGAAAATTTTGTTAGATTTTGCTTTTGCTGTTTTGCCAATTATTCCGGGTATTGCAGAGTTCGACATTGATTCGGAAAGATGCGAATACTCCTGCTCATCGTCAGTATCAAACTGAGATGAGGACAAACTCTCAAGCCGGTAGAGTTTTTCAAGAAGCTCGGCAAATCCAACGTTATCCATAGCAGAATCTTTAATTAATTCATTTATGGATTAATTCTTCATGCCGTCTGTCATCCTGAGCTTGTCGAAGGACGTTTACCGTCTGCTGTTTTAATATCACTTTCATTCCTCCCTGAATATGCTTACATCATGTAATTAATAAATAATTCAGAGCAATAAAAGTGCCATGGAATCAGCAGTAAAAATCAGTTTAATGAGTTTAATAAGTTTGATGAGTTTAATAAGTTTAATGAGTTTAATGAGTTATACAACGGACTTAATATTTCATCTTTTAAAATTATCTTGATTTGTTGAGAAATTGTAAAAAAATACTATGAATAAACAGTATTAAGTACTATTATGATAATTTTTTGTCTGATTTAATTTGAATAATAGTAAGCAGTAGAATAATAATAACCAAAATATGGGTAAAATTTGATATTAATATATTGAAAAATTCCTTAAATTAATAAATTCAAAAAAGTAATATTAATACATGATTGAAAATTGAAAATGAAAAAGACAATATTTATTTCGGTTATTATGTTTATTTTAACAATAAACGTTGCTAAATCATTTGATAGACATGCTATTCTTGACTCAATTATAAAAAATCCTGAAATAATTAAAAATTATCTTTTTAAGAAATATAGAGATTTGGATATTGTGCAAAATGCTATTAAGGAGGAAATCAATTTATTTAATAAATATTTTAATAATGGTTATGTAGTTGTGAAGGATGAAGAATTCTTTAAAGAACTGCCTGAACAATGTCGTGGAAGTGCTATTACGATCATCAACAAAGCAGAAGATACAACAATTGCACTTATTTTTGATCATAAAGATAGTTTAGTAAGGATTCAAGAACCATTGAAGCACAATCCGAAAGAATTAGCTATAACGTACATGATTCTTGATAAAATCATAAAAGAACCAGATTCATTATGGGCTTATTCGAGAATTACTTGCGAATGGGAAAAGAAATTTACAATTCAAATAATTAAAAGACTAAAAGAAGAATTTCATGATGGGTATTATATTGTAAATAATGGCTGGTGGAGGGGACCAACAAGGGAACAAGAACAAGCCGTTAATATGATTAATTTTAAAAGTAAAAGAACAGGAAAAGAATTAATGGTAGATTTTAGAAAAGAAAATGATAAATGGTACATTTTTGAAATAAGTGATCGTGATTGTGATAATTCTCAACCTTAATTATTGGTTTCAAAAATCATGACAGTGAATAGATACAACAACAAACCATTCGGGGATACGTTTTGGACTTCTGCAGGTAGCGAAAACCGGCTGGGATTTATCGGTCGGGAAAGAGACTACGAAAACAATTACTTCGCTTTAGGAGCCCGCAACTATGACAGCGAAACAGACCATTTTTTCAAATAATAAAATAAATTTTCAAAATCTTACTCTATTTATTTGATTTTAAGTATCTTTTATTTAATTTTAAGTAACATTAAGTTGACAGAACAAAAAAATGGAAACAGTAAGTATACCGGTAGAAGAATATAATATGCTAATAGCCCAAAACAAGGCTCTCCAGCAAAATGAATTATTGGTAAAAATCAATCAGGTACTCGATTTGATGTATCAAAATAAATATGGCTTGTATCTTGGGGATTATACTGAAGACTTGACAGAATATTCATTAAATAGTAACTTCGAAGAGTTTTCAGGAGCATGGGATGAGTTATAATCAAAGAGATATAGTATTGGTTCCGTTCCCATATTCAGACCTTACTGCAATCAAAAAACGTCCTGTGCTAATAATTTCTAACAATGACTTCAATAATAAAAGCGAAGATGTTTTGGTGTGTGTAATTACCAGCAAAAATTTTTAAGACTCATATTCGGTTGACCTGAAAAATGATTCTTTGGAGTTCGGAATTTTACCTGAGGAATCGGTTATCAAAACTTTTAAATTATTTACTATCAGCAAGAATAAAATAATTAAGAAATTTAGCATTATTAATCTGACAACTTTTAAATCAGTTCAAACAAAGATTAAAGATTTGATAAGCTAGTACCCGAGACAGTTCGCTTTTTGTTTGTTGACCTAAACTAATTAAAAAATGAAAATCGGAAAATTATAACCGATAACTTTACAAACTTTCTCAACTGATTTAACAAAGTGCTTTGATTTTTCAATAATTTATATTAATTTGCATAGCAGCATTATTTTAAAATTGAACAAATCGAATATGGATAAGTTTGTAATAGAAGGCAATCATCGTCTTGTAGGCAGGATAAAAATATCCGGTGCCAAGAATGCATCATTGGCATTGATGCCAGCTACCATACTGGCTCCGGGGACTTATAACTTTTCAAACACACCGAATTTGCGTGATGTATGGACAATGTCGCGTCTGCTCGATTCAATGGGAATTTTCTGCGAATTGAACGGAAATGAACTTTTCATGGATTCCGGTTTCATTAAAAGCTTTGAAGCTCCTTACGAACATGTTAAAAAGATGCGTGCTTCGTTTTATGTTCTTGGTCCATTACTCGGCAGATACGGAGAAGCGAAAGTATCATTACCGGGTGGTTGTGCATGGGGACCCCGTCCGATTGATTTGCACCTAAAAGGTTTGGAAAAACTTGGTGCTGTTGTAACTATGGAAAGCGGTTATATATTAGCCAAAGCGGATAAGCTGAAAGGTGCAAAATTTCATTTTGATATATCAAGTGTTGGAGCTACAGGTAACGTTTTAATGGCAGCTACGCTGGCAAAAGGAAGTTCATTGCTTACGAATGCGGCAATCGAACCGGAGATTACAGCTCTTGCCCGAATGCTTGTACGTATGGGAGCTAAGATTGACGGCATAGGGACAACTCAGCTCGAAATCGAAGGTGTTGACGAGCTTCATCCTGTTGACGAAGAAGTTATTCCTGACAGAATTGAAGCGGCTACTTTTTTAATTGCCGCCGCTATGACCGGAGGCAAGGTTGAACTGGAAAACACAAATCCGTATCATCTTACTGCAGTGCTTGCAAAACTTGAAGAAGCAGGTTGTTCGACAGATGTTACGGGAAATAATATTTTGATTGAAACTAATGGAGAAATTCATCCGGTTGATATTACGACTTCTGTATATCCGGGAATGCCTACAGATGTGCAGGCACAATGGATGGCTATGATGATGAAAGCAAACGGTGTTTCAAAAATCACAGATACAATTTATACTGACAGGTTTAAGCATGTGCCTGAATTATTAAGATTGGGTGCAGATATTGAGATGGCAGACAATACCGCTATAGTTCACGGGGGAAAAAAACTGAGTGGTGCAACTGTTATGTCATCGGATCTGAGAGCAAGTGCGTCGCTGATTCTTGCGGCTATGGTTGCCGATGGAATTACTGAAGTGCTGAGGGTTTATCACATTGACAGGGGGTACGAAGAAATCGAGAAGAAATTAATTTCGCTCGGTGCTTCGATTAAAAGAGTCAAGACGGATTTGATTTAGGCGATTAGGGGATTAGGCGTTTAGACTATTAGGGATTAGGGGATTAGACTATTAGGTGTTTAGGGGATTAGTTTCTTAATTGACAATTAAATGGTGTTTAGGGGGTTAGACTATTAGGCAGAGAGATTTATAGGATTTAGATTTTATATCTGCTTTTAGTTATTTTTAAGAGGAAATTTTGGATGAAGTGGGTTGCAAAAATATTAATATTGTTTTTTGCCTTAATCATAATTATACCATATGATTTGGGCTCTGAAGATATAGCATCCAAAGATGTTAAAAAGACACAGAAAGAATTGGACAAACTTAACAAGTCCATAAATGACACCCGGAAAAAACTGAAGAACCTGAATAACAAAGAAAAAACTACATTAAAGACCATACAAAAACATCAAAAACACAGCTTAGAGGTTAACAGATTCATTAATTTACTCGAAGCACAGCTAAACGAACTGCAAAAGGAAATTACAATCCGTGATTCAATGTATTATGGTCTTAGCAATAAGCTGAGCATTTTACTGCGTGAATATGCAGAACTGGCAAGACAGGTTTATGTAGAAGGCTTGACAGAAGAAAGCGAAGTTATATTTTCAAGAAAATCTTTCGATAATGATACAAAAGACGAAATCTATTTTGCATACCTGACAAAGTATTTGGATTCCCAGGCGAAGAGCATTGATTTGATGAGAATCAAAGTATCGAATGAAATCGGTCAGCTTCGTGATAAATCCGACTATCAGGAAGAATTGAAGGGAATAAAAAGAAGGGAGCAAAGTTATCTGGCTCAGTCTATAAATAACAACAAGAATATGTTGAGCAAGATTAAAAATGATACAAAAGTTCTGCAAAAGCAATTAAATCAGAAAATGCAGAGTGCTTCAAAATTGAAAAGTATTATTGCTGAGTTAATCCGAAAAGAAGCCGCTAAACCAGAAAAAACTACTCCAAATAGTTCTGCAAAAATCAATCCTGCCGGACAATATCCATGGCCCGTTGATGGAAGGACAATTTTCAGGGGATACGGTCAGCAAAAGAATAAAGCAACCGATACATATTTTGACAATCCCGGTATTGATATTGCTGTTAGGAGCGGTTCAACTGTTAGAAATATTGAGGTTGGTGAGGTTTCAATGGTGCATTGGCTCCCCGGATATGGCACTTTGGTAATAATGAATCACGGGAATGGTTTGCGTTCAGTTTATGCGAATCTGTCTTCAGTTTCTGTCAGAAAAGGTGACCGTGTCAATAAAGGTGCAATGATTGGAAGAACAGGTGAATCGGTTGAAGGCGAGTTTCTTCACTTTGAGCTTTGGCAGGGAAGCAACAGGTTAAATCCGAGAAGTCATTTGAGGTGAGGGATTTGGGGAGACACGATTTCTACCCCGCTTCAAACTTTTATCTCAACAAATTTTTAAATAATATCATAAAACACTGCCATTATGCAACATTCTGTTTGTACAAATACTGTTGAAATTCTATAAACAGTTTGCTGATATTTGCAACATCACCCAAAATATCTTTCGCATCTTCTAAGGATTGATATTTATTTGTCAGCAAGATTGGTAATTTATCCTGGTCGAGTTCTTCAACACCTGTTTCGATGTATTTGCTTAATACAAATTCAATAAATTCTTTTTGCTTGTTGTCGAGCAAGGCGAATATTGTTGCTTGCGCTGCTGCAACTCTTTCTTCACGTGTCATAGGTTTGAAGTCGCAATTAAATACATATTCCAACACATCAAACAGGTCGCTTTTTTCGGCATCAATGAGTTTTTGTAAAGTATGTAATTCTTCTTTTCCAAATCCGGCTTCATCTAATTTCTCTAACAAGGTTCGTCTTGTCGTAGGATAACTCCAAAGTGTCCGCAATTCTTCTTCACTTTTAAAAAGATTCGGCAACTCTCCAAACAGGTTATTTAAAAATTCTTCTGCTGAAACCGGCCTGCCGTCTGCACTCCAAAACGATGTAGAAATCATAGATTGTATTTCTCTTTCTTTACCGTCACGCAATTTTATTTTGATTCGTTTAGGTCTTTCTTTGCCCTCGTCATCAGTTTCAATTTGCTCCTTTGGCTCTTTGGTTACTGGTATAGGTTTATCAATGTCTATTGGTGGTTCAGGTTCTAATGGTTCACCGTCCCATTCCGGGTCAGCAAAATGATGATAGGCATCTACAAAATCGTAGATGGTAAAGAACTCTTTGCCATCGAACAAACGTGTTCCTCTACCGACAATTTGCTTAAACTCAATTATTGTTTTTATAGGTCTCATCAATACAATATTACGGATGTTTCTTGCATCCACACCAGTTGAGAGTTTTTGCGAACTGGTCAAAATAGTTGGGATTGTTTTTTCGTTGTCTTGAAACTCACGTAAAAACTGGTCGCCTATTTCTCCATCGTTAGCAGTAACACGAACACAATAATTCGGGTCTGAACTTATTTTATATTGGTTTACCAAATCACGGACTGCCGCCGCATGGTCTTGTGTGGCACAAAAAATAATTGATTTCTCTTTTTGATTGGCTTCGTCCATAAATATCTGAACACGTTTTGCCTCTCTTGCTTTTATTTCAATGATGCGGTTAAAGTCGGGTTCTTCATACCATCTTCCTTCTTCGATTTCGCCCTCGACAACATGATCATCGCTGGTGTAGATATATCTGTCCAAAGTGGTTTGTATCCGTTTTACTTTGAATGGCGTAAGGAAACCATCGTTAATACCTTCTTTGAGTGAATAAATATAAACCGGCTCGTCAAAATATTTGTAAGTATCCACGTTGTCTTTACGTTTAGGTGTAGCGGTTAAACCCAACTGAACAGCTGGCGAGAAATATTCTAAAATTCCTCTCCAGTTGCCTTCATCGTTCGCACCACCGCGGTGACACTCGTCAATAACAATGAAATCAAAATAATCGGGAGGGTACTCTCCAAAATAAGGTTCAGGGTTGCCTTCCTTATCTGTGCCGCTCATAAATGTTTGAAAAATGGTAAAGAAAATACTTCCGTTGGTTGGTACTCTGCCGGATTTCTTTATCTCGTTGGGTTTTATTCTAACCAAAGCATCTTCGGGAAATGCAGAAAATGCATTGAATGCCTGATTAGCCAAAATATTTCTGTCGGCTAAAAATAAAATGCGGGGTCTCCGGCTTCCGTCTCTCTTTAAGTTCCAACGGGTTTGAAATAACTTCCAAGAAATTTGAAAAGCTATAGCTGTTTTTCCGGTTCCGGTAGCAAGGGTTAATAAAATTCGGTCTTTGTTGTTGGCTATTGCTTCCAAGGCATTATTAACGGATATTTCCTGGTAGTAGCGAAGATTCCATGTTCCACTTTTGTCTTCAAACGGAATTGAAGCAAATTTTTCTCTCCATTCGTTTTGAACAGCAAACGTTTTGTTCCAAAGTTCATCGGGTGTTGGGAAATTGGAAATCAATCCTTCGGCACCTGTTTTCATACAGATACTATAAATTTCTTTTCCGTTGGTGGAATAGGTTGTTACCAATTTCAGTTTTTCTGCATAGAGTTTGGCTTGTGCCACACCTTCGCCGACTTCAAGTCCTTCACGTTTTGCTTCTATTACTGCAAGCTTTATGCCTTTGTAAGCCAAAATAAAATCAGCTCTAAGGACTTTTCCCCGACCACCGCCGACTTGAATTTTACCGGCTGTTATAGGTTGGTTTCTTAATATCTTAGAACCTTCGACAACACCCCAGCCGCATGCCTTCAACTTTGGTTCAATAAGTTCTGCTCTTGTGTCATCCTCATATTTTTTTTCTTGTTCTTTCATGATACAACTACTTTTGAAGTTTTTAGCTCTCCGCTAAATGCTTTCTGTAACACACTCTTTTTTAATTCTTCCAAATATAATATTTTTTGCTGATATATTGTTTCTAACTTCTTTGTTTCGGCTGATAGGACATCGAGTTTTTGGACGATTGCTTGTTGGACTTTTAATGAGGGATAAGAAATTGGATACTTTTTAATCATAGGAACAGTCAATTGAGGTATTGACGAACCACTATGTTTAAAATCAATTCCACCTATGACATAATTCAAATATGCCAAATCAATTATGCCCTTTTTGGGAGTCACAACTATTAATCGTATTGCAGGATAAAAAGCTTCTTTTCTTATCTCAGAATAGCCAATTGTTCCTCTTGCTGATATTGTAATACTTGGCTTTGTCACTCTTGCTATATTAGTATAACCATACAATCCTTTGTTTTTTTCTCCATTTGAAAATATTGGAATTAGATAAGCATTAGTTTGGTACTTAGATGAATTATCTTTTGGTACATCTCCACCTGCAAATAGTTCATCACATACTTCCCCCAACGTCTTCTCTTCCCAACCATCTCCTTTTTTCTCAAACACTCCTTGCAAATAACTCTCGAAAAGTTCGCGGGCATTCCTGAGGTTACTCTCTGCATTAGCTTTTGCTTTGGCTATTGCAGTAAATACTTCGTCTAATATTGCTACGAT
>CAZEHW010000022.1:0-21779 GCA_964511865.1 uncultured Hyphomicrobiales bacterium
TATATAATTCAAAGCTTCGTCCCAAGTAACTTCCTTCCACTTCTCTTCTCCTCTTTCGCTGACTCTGATTAATGGAGATTTTAATCTGTCGGGATCATAGTGAGCTCCAACACCACCTGTTCCTCTTGGACACAAGCGACCATTACTCAAAGGGTCTGCAGGATTACCTTCAAGTTTCCATAACTTTCCATTTCTGACATACCCCATTACACCGCACTTCCAAAAACAGATAGAGCAATAAGTAGGAATCTTCGTGATTTTATCATCGTCAGGATTTTCGCTCCAACTGTCATGATGAGGTTTGAAACAACTTGTCAGAGTACCGGCTACAGCGGCGGTACCAATAGTAGCACCACTGATTTTTAAAAATTTTCGTCTTGACAGTAAATTCATTTTATAACCTTATATAATAATAATTTATCTTGTAGTATATTCTCTTAATTTTTCCTTGATTTTATCGCAGTTATTAAAATCAGTATATATTTGACATTGCCTGCAATTTATTCTTGAACAAACATTATTCTCATGTTCATAAGCCCAACAAGGATTCTCAGAATTCAAAAATGCCGGGCAATTGTCTCTGTCAGATTCCGAACATTTAATTATATCCCAGCAAGGAATGAAAGAATACATAGTTTTAATTGCAGGAATAGTAAATTTCTTTTCCTTTATTGATTTCCTTACACATTGCAGTCTTTCAATATCATGCTCTGAGTATAATCTATGCATAGTATTTTTCTTATATGGCATAATTAGTTTTTCTTTTTCATACATTCTTAAAGTATGAACACTAATATTCAGCATACGAGCCGCTGAACTTATGCTGTAAAGCGGTGTATTCTTATCGTTTTCATCTATATAATTAATTTCTTTATTCATATAACTTAGTATTTTAAAATATCAATTATTATAATATTCAAAAATATTAAATTATTTAATAACTAACAAATTAATATTACTCTAAGTACTATATTTTTATATAAATTAAAATTAGTCATGCCTAAATATTATTTTAGATTAATATTAAGTTTTATTGAAATAATAAGATACATTTCTTAGATAATTTTTCTTTCCAATTACTATTTTCAAATATTTTAAGAAATGTTTGATTATTTTCATCGTGGCAGGAAAAACAAACTCCAATATTTAAAATTCTTTTTTGTTCTTCAATATTAAATGACCTGTGATTTTTCCTTGTAGAACTTTTTGGAATAGGATTTTTCAGGAAGCCAACCCATGCATCTTCCGGTAAATTGTCATATATTAAATTTTGATATTTACCTTTAAAACTAATAGTCTGTTTCTTGTTATCCAATACTAATTCACCTCGGGTCATTGACCCTCTTCCGAATCCAATTGTATTTGAATTATAATGACAGCTTTTGCATGTTCCGGATTCTTTTCTTATTGTGTGAGAAAAAGCAGGCGAAAAAAGTCTTTTAAACACTTTCTTTTTATCTTGTTGAATGGTCAACACCATTCCGGGAATAAATGTTTCTACTGTTCTGTCTTTGCTATCGTTAACTCCGAGTACAGGTTGTTCGGCTATAAAGATACCATCGTATTCTATCCATGCTCCTTTTTCTTTTTTATCCATTAAATTATTGTAGCCGAATTCATTCGGTTCATACTTAGTGTGACAGCCGATACATTGTGGTGACCATTGATTATGGCAGGATTTGCAGGAAAGTGATTTATGCCCATTAATATCCTTACCACATTTTTCAACAAATGGCTTGGGATATAGTAATGTATCTTTATTTTTCGTTTTTAAAACCAACATATTATTCTCAAGAAAAACATTAGAATAGACAAGTCCTGATTTTGAAACAAGAAACTTCCTGTCTTTCTTATATAAATCTCGTAAATCAATAATTCTTTGTGTTTCGTAATCAATCTTGTCATAAGCAATCAGTTTTAGTCTTTCAGGATTGTGGCAATCTTCACAAGTGATTTTTACCTGTTCCTCCTTATGTGAATATGATTTTCCATCACCCATTATTTCATATGAAACATGACAATCGATGCAAATCATTCCTCTTTCAAAATGTATGTCAGGTAAATGTTTTTCCAAGATTCTTACATCCATTAATTTTCTGTAGTTAATGTTATCTGGTAACTTTTCGAGTTTTGTTTCATGCCAACCTTCAAAAGAAAGAGAGATTCTACCGGATCGGCTATGACATCCAAAACACTGATTATTATTAGTTTTTATGGTTAATTGAGGATGATAAAAGATTATATCATCAATAATTGTTTTTGATTTTTTATACTTATGTAATTCTTTTAATGACTTCTCAACATATTTCAGATGGCAGGCGTTGCAACCTCCACCCCTCGAAAGTTCATTGATTGGACCAAATTGATTTTTCCTTTTGCTCAAGTGGCAGGAAGCACAAAGATTCTTCAAATGTTTATCGGCTGGTGAATCCTTAATATTCTTAATATTATATTTAATGTTTAAATCATTGCTCTCATCAAAAACCCATTTATCAACAGCAATTATTCCGGACATTGTATTCATCAGTGAATTATTTACCCGGGTAACCTGTTCGGGATGACATCCGACTTTACCACAGGTTTGTTTTGCGTTCTCCAGATTCCCGGGAATAAGAATCATATCATCATGAGCAGTTTTTTTATTTAAAGTCAATGAATTTCCGAGATGACAACCTGAACAGCCAACAATGCTAATATCATGAGATTTTGTAAAACCTGTGGCAGTATGACAATATAGGCATCCTTCAACTTTTCCCCTAATAATTGCAGGAGATTTTATCCCTATGTCTGCCTCGATAATATAAGAATTGTAATTCATGAAATTATTTATTTGATGAGTTCCCCAAGGTAAACCAAACTCCCAATTTTCGTATCTGAAATAAAATGCTGTGATAGTCAGGACAATATATAATAGTGCAATCACCGACAATAAATATTTGATATTTTTATTAATTTTCTTCTTAAATCGCGGTAATAAATAGATTAGTATGCTAACTAAAAACATGATAATCATTAGCCAGATGGGCTCGGAAAACCAGTGCAGAATCTCTTGAATACCTACAAAATACCATGGACCTTTGATTATAGCACTATCCGGAATGTTAAGAAGCGGTACAAGAAAAAACGAAAACAACAAAACAGGAATTATCATATAAATGATATATTTTGCATTAGGCATTATCTTCTTTGAATGTTCTATTGTAGAGAGCCAGACAATAATTGTTACTGTTGAGATATGATGAATATAAACTACAATTAAGTTTTCGCCATTACCAAAGAATATTTTTTTAAGAAAATCTCCAACAAATGGAACAGATAATAATACATTCTCTGCAATATTTCTTGCCTGTAATGCATCGCTGTCGGCTCTTAGTAAAAAGCCGGAGAACATTAAATAAAATACTAAGGGAATTACCAGAGTGAGACGAAGCCACATCCCTTTCTTGATATCGAATTCAGATTTTCTGATTAGATGGTCGATTATATGAAGTAAAAATAAAATCAATGAAAATTGTGCACTCCAGTAATGTATAGACCTGAAGAGATGGGAAATAATATCATTGAGCATTACACCGCTAATTGATAAATATGGTTGGGTGATATCGAATGAAACAGCTAAAATAATTCCTGAAACAACACAAATAATAAATGAAGCATAAGCTAAAAAACCTATCGAAGGAATTTTTGATATAATTTTTTTATATCGCTTCATTTTTGCTTTTTGAAATAATTAATTTACCTGAAATAATTTTGAAATTTAGCTTTTTTAGAGATTTATTTGCAGGACCTTTAATTACTTTCCCCTCCAAATCAAAATGGGAACCATGACAGGGACAAATAATAGAATCACCGGAAAAATTATTGATTTTACAGCCCAGATGCGGACAGGTATCAGAAAATATTTCGAATTTATTGTTATTTTTAATAACGATAACTTTTTCAATAAAATTAATTGTTGAATTTAGGGACTTTATATCAATAGGTTCATACATTGAATAGGTACCGAAATCCGAATCGACTATTACAGGAATAGCTGACAAAGCACCTATCCCTAAAGCAGAAGCAAATATTTTAAAAAAAGTTCTTCTCTTCATGAAATCACCCAAATGTCCTTTTACAATTAAAATAAATCATTAAGATTCTTATTCTAAATAATACCTTAATTGCAAAATAAACAAATTTGATGATATTGCATTACTGTGATTAAATGTTTCAGAAACAATGAAGGCATTTGGGATAAATATATTCATAGTGCAAAAACATAATCACAGAACAGGTAAATTGTTTGAACCAACATAAGATTTAGTGTTTAAAGCCAAATTTTAGCTGTATTTTGTAGTTTAAAGTTTATTTTCAGAAATTTATTCAATAAAATTTCTCGAAGATGTTCATTAATTGGATTTACAGCTCAAAATGCTTATTTTTGATAAATTTATTTTTTGCTAGAGCATCATTGATAAAAAATGAAAATTTGGTATCCAAATTATTAAATTAAATGGTTTTGAAAATGAAGAATATGAATATTGAGAGCAATAATACTTACAAAGAAAAAAGTATTATTATTTCAAATGATAATAATTTATATAAAAAGTTAGCAAATAATGCTGACCAAATTGTCTGGATACATGAAATTCCTGTTGATTTTAGTCATCACTTTCTTGAAATAAATAATTATACATTAGAAAAATTGGGTTACACAACTAACCATATTTCAGATTTGAAATTAAAGGATATTCTGAACAAGGATAACCAAAAGAAATACTTAGACATAATTAACAATTGTCAAATTGATGAAAACAGTGAAAAAGATATAACTTGTCAAGGTATAAATAGTATTGAACATAAGGTAAGAGCTAAATTTATCAAGCTTAAGTATGATAATAAAGATGCTGTAATGATAATTGGTAGATTGGCAGAAATTGATACTGACTCCAGCAAGAGTCTATTTCATTCAAGAATAGTAGAGACAACAGATGCCGCTGTCATTGGAATTGATACAGAGGGGAAAATTGTGCTTTGGAATAATGGAGCTATCGAAACCTTTGGATTTAATAGCGATGAGATACTTGGCTTTTCAATATTGAAATTAATAAGTAAAGAAAATTTGCATGAATTCAAAAAACTTTTTGATAAAGTAAAAAGAGGCGAAAAAGTTTACAGAACTGAATCTTATGGTAAAAAGAAAACTGGAGAAAAAATTTATATTTCAATCACATTATCAGCTTTTAATGGTTCTGACGGAAAAATATGCGGAGCTTCTATTATTGCAAGAAATATTACTGATAGGAAAAATGTTGAAGATCAATTAAGAAGTTCCAAACAGCAATTACGAATGGTAGCCAAGCATATAGAGAAAGCCAGAGAAATGGAACGAAAGAAAATTGCTGTAGAAGTCCACGATGAATTAGGTCAGGCATTAACGGCTCTAACTCTTGATTTAGCTTGGTTATTAAAAAAAATATCCAATCAGGATTCTGAAATTGTTGATAAAATAAAATCAATGTATGATCTAATTGATAATACAGCTGAAAGAGTAAGTTCAATAGCATCAGAGCTAAGACCAACAGTTTTGGACCATTTTGGATTTGTTTCAGCTGTTGAGTGGCAAGCTGAAGAATTCAAGAAAAGGTCAGATATTCAGATAGAAGTCATATCAGAAAAAGAGAATATTGAGTTTGGTGAGAACCGTTCCATCATGCTATTACGGGTATTGCAGGAAATACTCACAAATATTTTAAGACATTCACAAGCATCTAAAGTAATAGTTAAAATCAAGGATGCTTTTAATCGGGTGATATTGGAAGTGGATGATAATGGCAAAGGAATAAGTGATGATGAAATTAATAATACTAGTTCTTATGGAATACTTGGGATTAATGAAAGAGTGATGGCTTATGACGGGACTTTCAGAATCAAAGGTGAAAAAGGAAAAGGAACATCAATACAGATAATAATACCTAAACTGGAAAAAAAAGGATAATCATGTTAAAAATAATAATTGCAGATGACCATGCTATTGTGAGAAAAGGGCTTGTCCAGATTCTTGCTCTGGAGTCAAGTCTTGAATTTAGTCTAATTGACGAAGCAGAGTCCGGTGACGAACTACTTAGTAAAGTTCGAAAAAATGAATATGACCTTATCATTCTCGATTTGTCTATGCCCGGAAAAAGTGGATTAGATACTCTAAAAGAAATTAAAATTGAAAAACCTAATATTCCCATACTGATTCTAACAACATATAGTGAAGAACAATATGCTATTAGAGTATTGAGGGCAGGTGCTTCGGGCTATGTTAGAAAAACCAATTCACCCAATGAGTTAATGAAATCAATTAAATCCCTCACGCAAGGCAGAAAGTACTTTTCACAAGAAGTTGCTGAAAAAATACTTGATATTGGTGAAAAAAAGCTACCTCATGAGACTTTATCAGACCGAGAGCATCAAATTCTTTGCATGCTAGCCATTAGTAAAACCCAAAAAGAAATTGCTGAAGAATTATGTTTGAGTATCAAGACCATAAGTACATATCGTAAAAGGATTTTGGAAAAAATGGGGATGAAAAACAATAATGAACTGACTGAGTATTGTATTCAAAATAAATTACCGAATATATAATATTAAAATCTCTATTTAAACGATAACTACATTTCTATCAGAGTGATTCCTACATTTATTTCAGGATATTTCCATTTTATTTTCTGATTTGTTCTTACATTAATTGCCCCTATCATCATGTATTTTTGAAGTTGAAAAAAGAATCAATAACAATAATGGTGTTAATGAAAATTTGCATTATAAATAGTAAGCTGGAAATTCGGGATAGAATATTACGGCTCCTGACAGAGCAGGATATTATAATGGAATTTATTGAAAACTTGGAAGAAAAGAATAATGTTGAGTTTTTGGGAGTTAATCAGGAAACAGATGCTATACTAATAAATGTGGACACAAAAACTGAGAAATGTTTTGAAATAATGAAAAACATTAAACAGAATTGTCCGAATATGTTAGTTTTTATGTTCTCCGGTTATAAGAATGATAAGTACAAAGCAAAGTGTTTTACCTTTGGTGTGGATTATTATTTTGACAAACCTTCCGACCTCAATAGAATGATTGAAATTTTGAATGAGAAAAATCAAGAAAGAAATTGTAATATTATATGAAAGAAGAGATAATGGCAGATGTAAATTGTTGTTGCAATTGTGAAGTCAGCGAGGATGATCTTTATCCTATTCTCGAGAGTGTTCTTGAGGATTACAAAGACAAACCCGGTGCTTTAATACCAGTTTTGCAAATCACACAGAAAATTTTCGGATACTTACCTAAAAAAGCATTAAAAATCATTAGTATAAAACTTGACAAACCCTATAGTGAAGTTAGTGGAGTTGTTAGTTTTTATTCATTCTTTTCTACTGTTCCACGTGGGAAATATGTAGTTAGAATTTGTCTTGGAACGGCATGTTATGTCAGAGGTGGTAAAGATGTATTAAATGCAATTAAAAAGGAATTGAAAATTGATGTTGGGGGAACAACAGAAGATAGGATGTTTTCTTTAGACATTGGCAGATGTTTTGGTGCATGTGGACTTGCACCTGTTATTATGGTGAATGATAATGTCCATCAGAGAGTAAAACCGGAGAAGGTTAATGTTATAATAAACTATTACAAACATCTTGAGCAAGGCTTGGAGAAGGAGGCAGTGTAATGGAAAATAAAATTATTAAAAATATGGAAGATTTGAATTCTTTAAGGGAGAATTTTAAAACTGAATCTTTGGAATGCAAAAAACGAAATTGTGAAAAGCTTCTGCTTTGTGCCGGTGGTGGTTGTATCGCTTCAGGTTCGTTGAAGGTCAAGACTGCCTTGGAGAATGCTATAGCTAACAATGGTTTGCAAGATAAGGTTCAAATAATTGAGACCGGGTGCCTGGGACCTTGCTCAAAAGGTCCTGTAATGGTAGTAGAAAGGGATAAAACATTTTATGAGAGGATTAATCCTGACGATGCCGAAGAAATTATAAAGAAGCACATAATTAATGGAGAGATTGTCGAAAGATTGACATGGAAGGATGAGTCTACCGATAAGCCAATACCTGTAATGACAGATATTGATTTTTTCAAGAAACAGGTTAAAATAGTTTTAAGAAATTGCGGAAGAATCAATCCACTCAGTATTGATGAATATATTGGTGTTGACGGATATCAGGGATTAGCAGGTGTTTTGACGAAAATGAGTCCAGAGGATGTGATAGCAGAAATGAAGAAATCCGGATTAAGAGGCAGGGGTGGAGCAGGCTTTCCAACTTGGATGAAATGGTCATTTGCTCACAAGAACAAATCTGACGAAAAGTATATATTATGTAATGCTGATGAAGGAGACCCCGGTGCTTTCATGGATAGAAGCGTACTGGAAGGAGACCCTCACAGCGTTATTGAAGGAATGGTAATCGGAGCTTATGCGATAGGCGCAAAACAAGGATACGTCTATGTCAGGGCTGAATATCCTCTTGCAGTGGAAAGGTTGCAAATAGCAATAGATGCGGCAAGAGATAGAGGATTGATTGGAAAGAACATATTAAGCAGTGACTTCTCTTTTGACCTTGAAATTCGCATGGGATCCGGTGCTTTTGTGTGTGGTGAAGAAACTGCACTTATGGCATCAATCGAAGGTAAAAGAGGAGAGCCCAGACCAAGACCTCCCTTCCCTGCAGATAAGGGATTATGGGGAAAACCTTCCGTACTTAATAATGTCGAAACATTTTCCAATATTCCATTAATAATGCAAAAAGGTGGAGATTGGTTTGCTTCGTTTGGAACTGATAAGAGTAAGGGTACAAAGGTCTTTGCGCTTGCAGGGGCTATCAATTATTCAGGTCTTGTTGAGGTGCCTGTGGGTACGACGTTGGGTGAATTGATTTATGATATTGGGGGTGGAATACCGAATGACAAGAAATACAAAGCGGCACAAATGGGCGGACCTTCAGGCGGATGTATTCCAAAAGAATATTTGAACGTGCAACTAGATTATGAATCATTGAACCTGCTTGGTGCAATAATGGGTTCAGGCGGTGTTGTTGTTATGGATGAAGATACATGCATGGTAGATGTTGCAAGGTTTTTCTTAGAATTCGTTCAAGAGGAATCATGTGGTAAATGTGTTCCTTGCAGAGTCGGGACTAAAAGAATGCTTGAGATATTAAACAGAATCTGTGACGGAAAAGGTCAAGAAGGAGATATTGAAAAGCTGGAGAGTCTTGGGCAACAGATTATTGATACATCATTATGTGGCTTAGGCCAAACGGCTCCAAATCCGGTATTGTCAACTATAAGGCATTTCAGACATGAATACGAAGCACATATTAAGAACAAACATTGCGAAGCAGGTGTATGCAGGGGTTTGGTCAGAGCTCCTTGCCAGAGTGCTTGTCCCGCACATGTTGATGTTCCGGGATATGTTTCCTTAATTACCGAAAAAAGATATGCAGAAGCACTAAAACTTCACAGGAACAGAAATCCTTTTGCTTCAGTTTGTGCAAGAGTATGTTTCCATGTTTGTGAAAGTAAATGCCGTAGAGCTACCCTTGATTCTCCTGTTTCCATCAGAGCTTTAAAAAGATTTATGGTTGATCAGGAGGTAACAGTACAATTGCCAGAAGTCAGGGAAAATTCAGAGAATGCAAAGAGAAAAGTTGCAATAATTGGAGCCGGACCTTCCGGCTTGTCTTGTGCATATTTCTTAGCCAGATTAGGATACAAACCAACAGTTTTTGAAGCTGAAAGCAGAGCAGGTGGAATGTTAACTCAAACTATTCCATCTTACCGTTTACCTCGAGAAGTTTTGGCGAGAGAAATCCGAATGATTGAAGGAATAGGTGTTGATATTCTTTATAACAAAAAAATTGGGAAAGACTTTTTTATGACTGATTTAAGAGAGCAGGGATATGAAGCGATATTTATCGGTATAGGCGCTCCTAAAGGTGTTGGTTTGAGTATTCCCGGTACTGATGCCAAAGATGTGATTAAGGCTATGACATTTTTGAGAACATATAACCTGCGAGGAAATGTTCAAGTCAAGAAAAATGTAGTGGTAGTTGGTGGCGGCAATGCGGCAGTTGATGCAGCCAGGACAGCCATCAGACTTGGTGCTGAAAAAGCAACAATGGTTTATAGAAGAAGCATGGAAGAAATGCCTGCTTATGCTGAAGAAATCGAAGAAGCTTTACATGAAGGAGTCTATATTATACCTTTGACAAATCCGCAAGAAATTATAGTTGATAATGGAAATGTTACCGGAGTGAAATGCAATCCGATGAGATTAGGCGCTTTCGACAAATCCGGGAGAAGAAAGCCAATAAATATTGATGAAACATTTTTGATAAAGGCAGACCAGGTAATATTGGCTATTGGTCAGGACATTGATACGGAATTGATAACTACCGGAACTGCTTTGGAAATGCATGAGACAAGTCATATTAAAATTGACCCGGTTACAGGACAAACTTCAGTGCCGTATGTCTTTGCAGGAGGAGATACTGCAACTGACGGAAACAAAACAGTCGTTGAAGCTGTGGCGGCAGGAGAAAGAGCCGCTGTTGGTATTGACAAATTCCTTACCGGAGAATATCATGCTTTTTGGAGGGAAGATAAAAAAGTAGATGTATATTTTGATGCTGATGCTGATCCTGTTACTTATCCAAGAAAAAATCTTCCTTTGATATCAATTGATAGAAGAAAAAACAACTTCGATGAAGTTGAACAGCCTTGGATGGAAGCAGAAGCTATAAAACAAGCACAAAGATGCTTAAGATGCGATTACGGTCATTGATGTTTTTTAAAATTGATTATTAATTGAATAAGGAATAAAAAGAAAATGGTTAATTTAATTGTTAATAATAATCCGATTGAAGTAGCATAAGGAACGATGGTGATTGATGCTTGCAAAAAAGCAGGTGTTCACATACCGACTTTGTGTTATTTGGAAGGCAGAGAACCGAAGGGAGCCTGTCGTGTTTGCGTTGTTGAAATAGAAGGAGCAAAATCATTAGTTGCTTCATGTTGTACACCTGTCAGCAATGGAATGAAAATTTCCTCAAATACCAAGAGAGTCAGGGAAGCGAGAAAAACTGTCCTTGAACTTTTGCTTTCGGAGCATTCGGGTGATTGCCCAACTTGTGACAGGAATGACGATTGTGAATTGCAATCACTTGCGAGAAGCATGGGTATTTCGACTTTAAGTTTTGAAGGTGAAAAAGCAAGATCTTTTATGGATTTTTCAACTCCGGGTATAGTTAGGGATAATGGTAAATGTATTAAGTGCAGACGTTGTGTTACTGTTTGCAACGATATTCAGCAAGTTGGAGCATTATTTCCTCAGGGTAGGGGATTTGATTCAATGATTGGACCTGCATTTTGTCAGGAATTGAATACTGTAGCATGCGTACAATGCGGCCAGTGTGTTGCTGTTTGTCCTGTTGGTACATTAACCGAAAGAACTTATATTGACGAAGTATGGGATGCAATAGATAATCCGAATAAAACTGTTATTGTTCAAACTGCTCCTGCTATAAGAGCGGCGTTGGGCGAATGCTTCGGTTTCGAACCCGGAACATTGGTTACTGGAAAAATGGTATCTGCTTTAAGAATGCTTGGTTTTGACAGTGTCTTTGACACTAATTTTGGTGCTGATTTGACTATAATGGAGGAAGCATCAGAATTGCTGATGAGATTAAAAAAGAAAATAATCATAGCGGAGGAAACAGCTTTACCTCAATTTACAAGTTGTTCTCCCGGGTGGATAAAATTTATAGAATATTTCTATCCTGATATGCTGGACAATTTATCATCTTGTAAATCACCTCAGCAGATGTTTGGTGCTATTGCTAAGACTTACTATGCCCAGAAAATCCATAAGTCAGCAGAGGATATTATTGTAGTTTCGGTAATGCCCTGCACAGCTAAAAAGTTTGAAGCACAAAGACCGGAAATGAACAGTAGTGGTGTTACGGATGTAGATTTTGTTATAACAACACGTGAACTTGCAAGGATGATGAAACAGGCGAACATAGATTTTGCGGCATTAGCTGACAGTAAAATGGATTCGCCATTAGGTATGTCATCCGGTGCGGCTGATATTTTCGCTAATACAGGAGGTGTTATGGAAGCCGCAATAAGGACTGCTTATGAATTTATAACAAATAAGGAACTTCCTTTGGAAAGATTGCATGTGGAACCATTGATGGGTTTGGATGGAGTTAAAACTGCTTCGTTGAAAATCCAAGGTACTGTTAAGGAATGGAATTTCCTTGAAGGAGTTGAATTGAAAGTAGCTGTTGCTCATGGATTAGGTAATGCAAGGAAATTACTTGAATCAATAAAAAATGGTGCTGAATATCATTTCGTTGAAGTTATGACTTGTCCCGGTGGATGTATAGGTGGAGGTGGACAGCCCAGATTCACTGACGACAGTGTCAGGCTGAAAAGAATTCAGGCGATTTATCGGGAAGATGAAGGAAAACTGTTAAGAAAATCACATTCCAATCCTGATATATTACAACTTTATGAAGAATTTTTGGGTAAACCCCTTGGAGAGTTGTCGCATACTTTATTGCATACCAAATACAGTAAGCAAGAGTTCAATGAATAATGAATAATGAATAATGAAAAGTGAATAGTGAATAATTTGTTATTGATAGTGTATTCACTGATAAGTGATGGATAGGATACAGCGGCGGTATGGGAAGGAATTTTTCATACCGCTTTTTTAAAAAAATTATTTTCGTATTTTCATCTTTTTTGATAAAAAATAATAAACTAATGAATAACCTTAAGATCATAGTAGTTGATGATGATTTGGATATGAGAATCATGATTCTCGATGCTCTAAACAAATTCAAAATGCGGCTTCCTTATATTCAGGATGAAATAAATTTTATTATTGAGTTAGCAGAATCCGGTGAAGAAGCATTAAAGAAAATCAAAGCAGGTAAACCTGATATATTGATTTGTGATTATAAATTACCCGATATTAACATAAATGATATACTCGAGAAGATGGAGGAAGGGGAAGACTCTCTGACCATTATGCTTAGCCCTTTGAGAAATTTTGAAATTATTTTTGAAAAAAATAAAAATAAAGTTTTTGATTTTATTAGGATCCCGATAAACAGCGAGGAGATAAAGTCTGTAATCAGTAAAGCAGTGTATAGTTTAATTCTTTCTAGGCAATTAAAAAAAATCAGCGATGAACGTCAACATATAAGAGATCAATATGTTGCTGTTTTGACTCATGAGTTGAAGTCTCCTCTTGGGGCTATTGAGAGCTATTTGAATCTTATGAATGAAAAAACGCTTGGTAATGAACTTGATAAATACGAGCAAATTATTAAAAAGTGTATTTCGAGGTCTGAGTACATGAGGAAACTTATTTGTGATTTACTTGAAATGACAAAGATTGAATCCAATAAAAGGGTCCGTGATATTAAGCTGTTAAATTTATACGATATAGCACGCTTAAGTATAGAGAATTCTTTACCTGATGCCGGCAAAAATAATATTAAAATTAATCTTGAATCAGAACCGGATGTCTTTATCAATGCCGACAAAGAAGAAATGGAAATCCTTTTTAATAATTTGATTACAAATGCTTTGAAATATAATAATCCTAATGGTAAAGTTGATGTAGCAATTATAAAACAATCTGATTCCATCATGATTACTGTAAAAGACACAGGTATTGGGCTGTCAGAGGAAGATATCAAAAGGTTGTTCAAGAAGTTTGTTAGAATTAAAAATAAGAAAACAAGCGGTATTTTAGGTACCGGTCTTGGGCTTTCTACGGTAAAAACTATTGTGGATTTGTATGGTGGTAAAATATATGCCGAAGGAAGAAAATCAGATTCAGATAATAGTTTTGAAACAGCGTCAGTTGTAACAACTGACACAACTTGTGAAACCGGAAGTACATTTGTTGCAACATTACAGCTTGTCAGCTGAGTATTGTAAAATAATTAGTAACAAGATTTGATATTTGTTTAAATCAATTTTAATTAATATTTTATGTATTGGAAAAATTATCAATAACAACTATAATCTATGAGTAATAATTCTAAATATTCAACAAGCAAAGATACAGTTGAAAAGTTATCTGAACACAGCTTGTTAGTTGAGCAATTGGTAGTTTGGGAAAAAAAAGATTCAAATGAACCCAAAAAAGCTTTGGCAAAGAGTATATTAAATTTGGTAAATCTTTATATCTCAGAAAATATCAGCTTACAAGCTGAGCATTGTGAGAAGAATCATAAAGATACCCTTATCAAGTTTTTAAATATTACAGGTAAAAGTGATTTCCTGATGAGTCTGTCCAACAGAAAAGAAAGATACTTTTGGGCTGAAACAGCTTGTAATGTGATAAGAAGAACTGAGTTCGGTTTAAAGGAATTGTTTGAAAGCAGGGTCTCGGAAAAACCTAAAGATAATTTGTTCATTGACACTACAATATCCGGGCAAGCAAATTTAACTTATGAGATGACAAATCACAAAGTTCGTGAAATAGCAACGAGCTTTTACTCAGTTTCAGAAAAACAACCTAAAGTAGCCATTATTTCAGAAAATAATTCTGAGAGTGCATGCTGTGATTTGGCTTGTCTATTTTATGATATAGTAGATACAACATTGAATGTACATTTTGATACTACAGAGTTTAAAGATATCCTGGTTAATTTAGATGTTAATATTGTTGTTACCGACACTGAAGAACGTTATAATAAATTTAAAAGTATTCGGGAAAAAGGAAAATTGGAATTTAATATTTTTGTTCTTGATGATAAAATCATAACAACAGATAGAAGAGATTATTTTCTAAATGAATACTGCAAAAAATTCAATCGGAAAAAAATTGATGATACACTAAACCGAAGAACTAAAAGAAATCTTGATGACATAGCAACTTTTATGTTTACATCAGGAAATACGGGGCAACCCAAAGGTGTTTCGTTCACATATTATAATCTTATTTCAAAACGATTTGCCCGAGCTGCGGCATTACCAAAAGTCGGCAATGACGAAGTTCTACTTTGTTTTCTTCCTCTTTACCATACTTTCGGAAGATTTCTTGAAATGTTAGGTTCCATTTATTGGGGAGGAACTTATGTTTTCACTGGGAATCCTTCTGCTGAAACATTGCTGTCTCTTTTTCCAAAAGTGAATCCAACAGGATTTATTAGCATACCTTTGAGATGGACACAACTAATGGAAAAATATATTGAAGAAATGTCTGTATGTAATTCCCCTGAACAACAAATAGAAGCTTTTAGGAAAACAGCCGGAACTCGATTAAGATGGGGATTATCTGCCGCCGGATATTTAAACCCAAAAGTATTTAAGTTTTTTGAAAGCTGTGATGTGGAATTATGTAGCGGTTTTGGGATGACTGAAGCAACAGGTGGGATAACAATGACTCCACCGGGAGAATATGTCAATAATTCCGTTGGAATTCCATTACCCTGCATTAAAACAAAACTTAACAAGAAAAATGAATTATTAATTTCCGGTGATTATATTGCTAAATATTATGAATTCAGCAATGCTCCTGAGTTGGATTCTAAAGAAAATCAAAATGATAATTGGATAGCTACCGGGGATATATTCCATATTGACAGACAAGGCTATTACTATATAGTAGATAGAGTTAAGGATATTTATAAGAATAATAAGGGACAGACAATTGCACCTAAAAAAGTAGAGAACAAATTTTCAGGAGTTCCCGGAATAAAAAGAACTTTTTTAGTAGGTGATGGAAGGGAATATAATGTCCTTTTTATTGTACCTGATTACGAAGAACCTGTTTTAAAGGTTATGGAATCAAAGCAGAACCCAAGAGATTATTTTCATCGGATTGTCAGTGCTGCCAATGAGCAGTTGGCAACCTACGAAAGAGTTATTAATTTTTCGCTTTTGAAACGGGATTTTGATATTTCTCATAATGAATTAACTGCTAAAGGCAGTTATAAAAGAAAAAATATTGAAGAGAATTTCTCGGAAGAAATTGACGAATTATATAAAAGCAATTATATTGATTTGGAGCATCAGGGATTAATAATAAAAATTCCTCGCTGGTTCTATCGTAATCTCGGAGTACTGGAAGATGATATTATACTGAACGATAACGGATTGTTTAACAAAGGCAACAATACTGAACTTCCTTTTAAACTTATTGCCGATAGGGATCGTTTCTTGATTGGAGACCTGGAATATATTATTTATGATTCTTCGATTGATTTTGGCTTGTTGATAAGACAACCAAGATTGTGGGCTGGAAATCCTTCGCTGATTGCGTTTTATCCTTGCATTGACAGGTGGGACTTGAATACAGGAAGTGTTTCCACACAGGTCTTTCTTCCTATTCATGGCAAAAAGAATTATTCCTCTATCTCTCTCATTGGTTTACAAAAAATCAGAGATAAAAAACTTGTTGAAATTAACAAATTAATTTGTGAAACTCTATTTTCTGATGAGCAAACCGCACTAATTGCTTTGCAAAAAATTGGTAATGTCTTTGAAGATGCCGGAATGAGAATCAAGGAATTAATCAGAAGACGTTTGGAAGCTCTTGCAAGACATCCGTTTGAAAGTATCAGATGCACAGCTTATAGGATACTTTTGATGGAGGAACCCAATCCGGACTACAGTAAAGCTTTTCCGGCATTCGTCAAATCGGGTTTAACTTTTCTCAATAATGACTCAATAAATAATATTGCTTTATCTAAATTAGGGAAAAGAAGACTTGAGGCATTAAGACAAAGAATGATGTCATATAGGAACCAACTTGACTGGCCCGCCTCTGAAGAAACTTGGATGCAATTCACAAGTATATTTAAACTAATGGTGGATTTCGCTCAGTTCCATCCTGAATTTTATAGTTCAGTAAGGGCTGAACTAACGAGTTGGATTACTCATAAATATTGTACTGAACTCTCGGATTCTGCAAAAAAATTATTTAAGATATTATATGAAAGTTATGAAAAAAGGATTATTAAAGAAACTCAGAATTTTAGTACTGATGAATGGGAGCAAAAGTTAATCTTTGAAAATAACTTATCACTTAGGGAAAGAAAAACTATTAAAAAAGTACTGATTGGAACTGCCTTTCTTGAAGAATCCATCATACTCGCTTTTGATGAACATCATTTCACTTTGGAAAATGTTTCCAATAAAGGTATATGGATTTCCAAGGTCGAATCAGATAGTAATTACAGAAAATACAGATTTAGCATTAATACCCTGCAAGGTAAGCATTTTGATTTGTTAGTTACTCTCTATAACGGTAAAGAAAAAGAAAAGACACTAACTAAAACATATTGGCACGCCGCGATTTCCGGTTATCCTTTTTATCCCAGAGTATTGCCTCGTTTGGGATGTTGCCGTCCGAATCTGGGTGCAATTTCAACTGCTTATAATAGTGAACTTACTGCATGGGAAAAAATCAGGGAATTATCCGGCTCAAGAACTGCTGTCGCTAATAAACTTCAAATTAATGTTTGGAGAAAACTTTATATCAGGGCAATAGTTGCTTTTCTTTTGTGCTGGAGAAATAGCGGTTACAAAATTATTCCCGGACCAATTACCCCGGGCAATGTTGTTGTGCCTGAACTTGATTTTCATGTTGGCTCCACTATACTCTCATTGTCCGGTTTTGCTGATTATAGCAATTCGATATCTTTGATTAAACCAATAATTTATAATTTCTATTTTAAAACAATTGCGCATTATCCTTGGTGTTTTAATGAACTTGATATAAAATGGATTTTTGATGCCTACATCGAAGCATTTGGTAAAAATGAAGCAGGGGTATTTCTAAATACATTATACAATGAACTGGACATGGAAGCTTTGGAATATCCCATAGGAAGTACTTTGAAAGATTCCCTTGAATCATATTTGAATAATGATTTCCAGCATTACTATTTACCCTTGCCTTTGTTGAATTCAATAGAAAGATACAAAAATTGGGAAATGATTAACCCTCAAGCCACTGCTACTGCTAAAGAAGAAACAATAAATGAATTATATAGACTTTACCATCTTTACGAGTATCCTGAAATATCAAGATATTATCTTTATTTGCTTACATACTTTTCCGATGCAAAGAAAAAAACAAGGACTGCTTTTGACAAACTCCTTAAAAGAATGGAAAATGAAATTGAAATTCCTGCTACTAATATGATTGAATTATCAGATTTGCAAAATGTTATTTCCACCGAAGAAGATAGGGCGATTTTCAGCAGGATGATTTTTCCTCATTCGGAAAGAAGACAAAAAGTGGATGTTTCTAAGACCGATGAAGAACATTCCGACCTAGTGGTTGTGAAAACATTTATCAAAGATAATTATAACTCACAATTTACTATTAGACGACCTGTTGACCCGGCAGAAATTGGACAATTATATAGGTTATTCTATTTGGAAAATTATCCGAAAACTATTTCGGACAGCGACAAGTACTATTGAACCATTGATTCTCAAGGAAATATTATTGGTGGTATATGCTACATTGAAAAGGAAAACAATGAAATACTTCTCGATGGAACTGTTGTGGTTTCCACTCTGAAGGGCAGAGGTATTGGCACTAAGATGTTGTTCGATTTTTGTAATAGAATGGCAGGAAAGGGAATTAAAGTAATTAAAACACATTTTTATTTGCAGAATTTCTATAAATCAATTGGTTTTAAAGTTGATAAACGATGGGGAGCTTTAGTCAAAATATTGGATTTAAAAAGCTAAAGAACGAATTTTGAATAGAAGATTTATGATGTTATAGGCAAATAGACTATACAAAAAAGATATTGTTCTTTATTGTTCGTTTTGAGTACAATAGTTAGAACAGCTCAGCAAGAAATGATGAAGTTGGCGGGGTAATTATCGAGTTGTAATTTTGAAAATAAACATACCAAACAAAATCAATCAATCAATTCTGAAATATCATTATAAATTTTTTTTTTTGAATTTTCATATCAAAAACATTTAATTTATTTTTCAATCTTAATTTGAGCATAACTACGATTCCAAAGAAATGAATTTATTTGTATGTAATTTGTATGTATAAGTATATTTCTATGTTCACCCAAAACCAAAAAAAGACACTCGTAAGTGTCTTATTTTTCAAGTATGTGCCCGGAACAGGATTTGAACCTGCACCCCCTTGCGAAGACTACACCCTGAATGTAATGTTTACAGTAAACAAATATAACCAGCTGGAAAATACTTCAAATCAACACTTATGATAATAAAAGACTTGGTAATTTTGATGTAAATTACATTTTCCCGTTGTTTACTATTGTTTATAATTTATTTGTACGTGGTTGTACGTGAAATTTAATTTAAAATAACGTTTATATTAAGACAGGATTTATGCAAACCAAGTTAAAGTTTAAAGTTAACATAAAATTAATTTTACCCTATACAGGGATTTTAAGTCTTGCTGCAACAAAAGTGATCATGGAAATGCACAATTTTAATATAAATGCAAAAAATAGCGAAAACTGTGGGGCAATTATTGAAATGACATTTTAGTTTCTGTAATACTTTTAGTATTCTTTTAATGCCTTTTCCTATATTCATTGTTTGATAATTTTAAAATTTGATCCTACTTAATAAGTATAGTGAGTTTATTAATAAAATAATTTGTCATATATCTATTTAATTCTTTTATGTATATTATGTTTTATTTTGTTACAAATAATAAAATAAACATTTAATAATTCGTTAGCGATGAAAAAGAAATGAACACAGAATAAAATGATAGTGTCAACTTTGTTTTAAAAATATAAAAAAGAAATTGGATACTGTAATGTTTGACAATACAACTAAATATTCCATTTTAATTGTTGATGATATTCCAGAGAATATTAATATACTTCCTTTAGTTTTATCGGAATATGAGTGTTTCGTTGCTCTAAGTGGCCAAGAAGCTCTAAAAATAGCGAAAGAAAAAAAACCGGATTTAATTTTACTTGATATTATTATGCCAGAACCTGATGGGTTTGAAGTATGTAAAAGATTAAAGGAAAATCCAGATACAAATGAAATTCCTGTTATATTTATAACTGCCAAAGATAAAATTGATGATGAATTAAAAGGATTTGAATTAGGAGCTTTAGATTTTATAAGGAAACCGATAAGTCCTCCAATAGTTAAAGCTAGGGTTAAAACCCACCTTGAGTTGAATTACACTCGTAAACAATTGGAGTATTTTAACAATTTTTTAGAGCAAAAGATTATTGAAAGAACTGATTTGTTTATTTCAGCAAATAAAAAGTTAACTACTCTTGAAAATACAAAAAATTGTATGCTCGGGCTGCTGTCACATGAATTAAATACTCCACTAATTGGTATAAATGGAAATGCCAAATTAATTAAGGAAATAACTGATGTTCCCGAAATTATAGAATGCTGTGACGACATTCTTTTATCTGAACAAAGACTTAGAAAATTTGCTGAAATATCTTTAATCATTACAAGTATTGGTACAGACATTTATAAAGTCAATAAAAGCTATGAGAAGATTATCGATTTTATTGATATTTCTTTAATCGGGATTATAGATAAAATAAAATTGAAAAACATTGAAGTAAAGGTAGATATTTCCAATACTGATTTTAATATTGAATCAGACTATTATCTAATGAAAAAGGTTTTTGATTTTATAATCGAAAATGCCGTGAAATTTTCAAATAAAAAAATTATTATTAGAGATAAATGTGATGATGGTAAATTCAAAATCTTGATAAGAGATGATGGTAAAGGGTTTTCAAAGGAAATATTAGAAAAACAATTTGAACTTTTCGAGATTGAAAATTTAATGTCACACACCGAAGGAACGGGGCTTAGTTTGGTGGCAGCAAAAGCTATTTTAGAATTACATGATTTCAGGATTAAAATGAATAATGCAATTGATGGTGGAGCTATTGTTGAGTTATGCTTTAATTAATACATTCCACGAAATAAATTAATACCGAAATATTATAATAAATTTTCTCAGAATATTAACTTCAAAAACTAATTTTATCTTCCATTTCAATAAGTCCAGAACTACGATTTCAAAGAAATGTAATTATTTGTATGTAAGATGTATGTGTGGGTATATTTTTAAGTTCACCAAAAACGAAAATAAGACACTCGTAAGTATCTTATTTTTCAATTAAGTGCCCGGAACAGGACTTGAACCTGCACCCCCTTGCGAAGACTACACCCTGAATGTAGCGCGTCTGCCAATTCCGCCATCCGGGCGGCTTTAGAAAATAGAAAATAGAAGATAGAAAATAGAAGATAGAATTTATTTATTAGGTATTTGTTTTTCCTTTTTTATGTTTATTCCTCTAATCATTGAATACAATATTTTCTGTATTTCTGTAAGCAACGATTCTAAAACTTCGAACCTTTTACTCTCCAAATCTTCGGTTTTATATAATAATTCAATCCAAAATCTTGTCTCTAATGCTTCCTTAAAAGCTATATGAATCTTAGCCAGATAATCATTTTCAGAAATCGAACCTTGCGCCACAGCAATATTCGCTCCAATAGAAGTACCGCTACGAAGAACTTGATTTAACAATTCCTTCTCAATACCTTTCTTAGTCAATTCTCTGTGTGTAAAGACTAATTCTTTGGAAAACTCCAAAGCTTTCTGATACAAATTATTCCTGTTATCCAACATAAAAACCTCTCTTGTTTTCTATCTTCTATTTTCTATCTTCTATCTTCTAAAGCCGCGGAGAAGGTGGGATT
>CAZEHW010000023.1:0-21643 GCA_964511865.1 uncultured Hyphomicrobiales bacterium
GAAGACCCCGTACCTAATGATTACATCGAAGAAAAGTTTGTTGAGGCAATACTTATTGTTGGTGAACCGATTCGGAATATTGCTGTCATGCGTACGCAACCCTTATCTAAAGCATATAATTATGACAGCAGTTTGGTTAGAGATGCAAATGTAACCATAAGTGATGGAGTCAATAATTTCATACTTGTATTCAAAGACAGTGCGTATTTCAACCCGGACACAAGCTATAAGGTTAAACCTGAAACAACATATGAATTGATGATTGATTGCCCCGATAACAAAATTATTAGCGGCACAACAACAACTCCAAAAATATTCAGTTGGGTGATTCCACCTAAGAAAACGATGTATTTCCCTAAAGGTCTGGATTCCGTAAATCTTCCAAGTGTTGATTCTTTGAATTTTGAATGGGAATTAACAACTATATTTTATATGATATCAGTGAAATGTCTGGATACTTTAGAATACGGCAAGTATCTGCAGCCTTCAACAAGTGAACTGAACAGAAGAATTTCGAAAAGGTTTTCTAATGATTTAAGATACCGTGAACTTTCTATTTGGACATTTATCCCAAGCAATAAAACTCCTGTAATGTGGAACTACTTTAAATGGTATGGCAAACATGAAGTTGCAATATGGAATCCTGATAAAAATTTTCTGAACTGGGGACTTCAATATTTTGTGAATTCAAGTTATGACCCACGATTAAGCAGTATGCAAGGAGGCATAGGGGTTTTTGGTTCTGCTTCTGTGATTCGTGATACTTCATTCTTGGTTAAAAACCAGCCGTAACAAACAGTTAAAAAGTTTATAAAGTTCATAAAGTTTTTAAAGTTGGGAGAAAGGAAATTATGAATTATGGAATGGAAGGACGGAAGAACGGAAGGACCGATGGACAATTTGAATCAATTTTCTTTTTTCAGTTTTTGCTTTAAACTTATTACTAACGAATAAATTTGTATTTTTGAAAATAACTATTTTGTTTTATTATGATATTGGTAAATGATGAATTCTGATTTGACATACGAGAATATTAAGGAAACAGACAGTCAAAATATGTTTGATGTGTTAAAATCTTTTCCTGAGCAGGTGAAAGAAGCTGTTCTAATAGGTGAGAAATCGGAAGGATTTCCAAATAAACCTCAATCCAAACACTTCGTTGTTCTTGGTATGGGCGGTTCAGCAATTGGTGGTGATTTGCTTGGTTCTTATCTATCCAATAAGGAAGGAACAAATGATTTGATTTTTAACACAGTTAGAAATTATACACTGCCAGGTTATGTTAATGAGAATACAAATATAATCGCAAGTTCGTATTCAGGTGGGACAGAAGAAACAAATTCCGCTTTTGAACAAGCTTTAAAAATTTGTAGAAATATAATCTGTATTTCAAGCGGAGGACAATTAACCGATTCGGCACAATTACACAATAAATCTGTTATAATAATTCCATCGGGTTATCAACCAAGATGTGCTTTAGGATATTCCTTTTTCCCAATGCTTCTCAGTATTGTAAAAACCGATTTAATTGCTGATTCTATAAAAAGCCAGATTAAAAATGAAATTAATGAAACAATAGATATGCTCAGAAAAAGAGCCAATGAATATTCTTCAATGGATGATAATAACAAAGCATTACAAATAGCAAAGCAAATTCTTGGAACAATTCCCTTGGTTTATTCTTCAACAGATGGCATGGAATCTGTTAATACACGATGGCTCCGTCAAATTCAGGAGAATGCAAAGCACCTTGCCTACGGCGGACTATTGCCGGAGATGAACCACAATGAAATTAATGGTTTCAGCTATCCAAAAGATATTTCCAAAAATATTTCGGTGATATTCCTGAAAGATAAAAATGTTCACCCAAGAACGCAAAAAAGATTTGATGCACTCCAAAACCTGATCGAGTCAGATGTTAAACAGGTTATATCATTAGAAAGTGAAGCAAATTCTCTACTTGCTCGGATGTTCGATATGATATACCTTGGAGACTGGATCAGTTATTTTCTTGCTATTTTAAATAATGTTGACCCAACACCAATACCACTGATATCGAAATTGAAAAATTTCCTTTCAGAAAGTTGAATTTAATAAATTTCAACTTACAGGAAATCAGTATTACAATAAGGTAAGGCAAATAAATTGAACTGAGAATTTATCTAATCCTTAAACCTGAAAGTTTTACTGCACCTCTGTGATACCCATCAGGAAAGAGTTCTTCCAATTCATCAAGTACTAAATCCATTTCTTCGATAAGCTGATAAATTGTAGGAATCTGATTTGTTTTCTCGTATTTGTCCCTAAGATAATAAATTATTTCCCAATGCCTGTCTGTTAACAAATGCGGCATTTTCATTTCAACTGCTTTGTTAACAGCGAAAGATTCATCCCATTCAGTAGGGTCAACAAGAAAGCCAAAACTATCCACCAAATAGTTTTTATTTGGATCATATGGTCTATTGCTTTTAATTACTTTATCCATATAATGATGATTGATAAATCCATCGATATATGTAACTCCTGCTATTTTACATGCACCCCTTTGATAACCAAGAGGAAATAATGATTTTAATTTATTTAAAGTCAAATTTTTATGTTTACAGATTTCAAATATTGTTGGACATGATTTTGATTTTAAATATCTTTCTCTGATATAATTAATCAAATCCCAATGCTCATCAGTTAAAATCAAATTTTGAGTATGGGCTGTTCCTGAAGCAAAATCTCCACTCCACAACAACGGGTCTGATAAATAGCCTAATTTATCAACCGAAAATTCAATGTTATTAAAAGATAATACACTCATTTTTTCCCTCATTTAAATATCAATTTTATTAATTTTATTTTTATCTAAGTAAATAATTTGAGCAACAATTTTTTCAAATTTACAACCTTTTTTAGAGTTTTGATAATATTTTTATGAAATAAAAATGTCATTTTGCCTTAAGGAATATTTTTTACCATTTCTTTTTCATTGAAATCAACAAATATGCAAACAAATAGCAAATCGCCCCAACAATAAGTGATATGGTATATCCAAATGACAATGCAATTAATATTATTAAGGTTGAACCTAAAACTGAAGCGGCACCATTAACAGCAAAGCCCCAATCAATTAGACTGCCAACTTTCAATCCTGCTTTTGGGAATGGCATTCCCATCAAAAATCCGAGAGGAGCAATAAAAATTAATGTAACAATCAATCTTGCAAATATTTCCAAATTGCCTAATGAGTATGTTATGGGGGTTAAAATAAATATATCAAGCAATACCCATACAACAATTCCTAAAAATATTACATTTATATTAAATTTTTCAGAAAATCTACTTCCAATTCCGGAAAAGATTAATAATGTAAATAAAATTGCAGATAAGCTATAAACTGATGGTCCAATAAACAAAGTAAATTTTTGCATTAAAATTACTTCTAAGGACATAAATCCCATCCCGATAGCGAAGAAATAAAGCCAAGGAACCAGTTTTAGTTTATCTTTACTGAGCTTATAAGGAATGATATTGAGGGGTATTATCAATATCAATACTATTGCTAAAATGACTACAATATTAAGTTTTGAAACAGGAAATCCCATAAATTCAAAATGTTGTAATTTCTCCGTTTTAGATAAATTTAAATTTTTCCACATACCCATTTGAGCAATAAAAGGTTTGTCATCAGTGCATGGAGAAATATCTACCTTAACATCTTTTTGTAAAACTTTCCATCCTTGAAGAACAATTTGATTTGATAAATTTGAATAAATTGAATCATGAGCAGGATATAATGGATAAATATAATTATCCCTGAAATTAAGTGTTATTCCAAAAGCTCTTCGTATAGTTCCCTCATCCAAAGGCTTCTTAGATAGAAGAAGGACATTTCTTTTCAAATATGGAAGATTGTAGACAGCAAAATATTCATTCGGATTACTGATTCCCATATCTTTTAAAGCATTTATAACAGAACTTATCATTCGAGGAATGTAAAAATGATGTTCAATAACCAAAAAACCATTCTCACTCATTGCATTCCAATAATCAGTAACTGCCTCTGTCGTAAATAGGTAATTTTCAGCGAGTGCAAATGCTCCGGAAGCAAGTGCCGCAAAAGAGTTTGAGCTTAATGCAAAAATAATATCAAATTTATTTTTAAATCTTTTAACGTATGTTCTGGCATCCTCTGTTATTACCTTAACTCTTGGGTCTTTGTAGATTAACCCTGAGAATTCAGATAAATCACCCTCTTCAAGCAAATAATTAATATATGGATTAACTTCAACAGCATGAATTTCACCGGCTCCTTCCTGAAGAGCATGCAAAACATCCACCCCACCGCCGGCTCCGAGCGAAAGGAACCTGCATGAATCAAAACGATGTATAAGATTTGCAACATTCACATCAAATTTGAATTTTGTACTGTTAAAATCACCTTCAAATTTGTAAACAGAAGTTTGTGCGGCATTGTCAATTCTTATACCACGTGTATAATCATTGTATTAAACAATTCTGATTTTTGAATAATCATACAAGTGAGTTGCTAGTATTTTTCCCCTGTCTTTTCTTTCTAATTCAAGTAGCTTATCAGAAAATAAAGATGTGACCAGTGATATAATAATTAGTAAAACAGAAATTGCCTTACCTGATTTTTCTGAATTTGAGAAAACAACAATAAAAATTGGTATTGCAATAAGAGTTGCCGCCTTTGGAGTACCTATGATATTCATTAAAAACATAACCATTATAACACCCAATCCAGCACCAACAAGGTCAGCCATGTAAATGTTTGGTAGAGCTTTACTGTTCGTTTTTAATATATAAGTTAGTGCAATTCCACCACAAAAAAAAGATGAGGCAAGAACAATTACCGCAAGTACAAATTTCAGTGTCATGAAAAAATCAAGATATAACCTTGAAAAGTCCAAATTAATTTGAAATATTAGTATAGGACCAAAAACAATAAATAGGCCGGAAAGAATTAAAGATATTCTAAATGACTTTTCATTGTTTAATTTTTTAAATAATCTTAATGCAAGCCCACCTAAACCTAAACCTAAAATTGAAACAGATAAAATTATGAAAGCAAAAGTGTAATAAAATTCAGCGGAAAATATTCTTGTCCAAACAAGCTCTAAAGCAATTAATGAAAATGATATTAATGCTATATTTATATATTTGGAAGATTTCATTTTATTTGCAATATTGATTTATTAATTGTAATGCCGGTTGATAACCAAGAGCTAATGCTTTTTTAAAATCCGCACAAGCTTCTTTTTTTCTACCTAATTGATGATAAGCCATTCCCCTGCTGACATATACATCAGGAAAATCGGGTTTTAACTTTAAAGCTTTATTATAATCCGGTAAAGCTTCTTTATATTTCTTCTTGTAATAATTTAATCCTGCTCTATTAATATATGCTTCTAAAAAATCAGGTTTTAATTTTGTTGCTGATGTAAAATCAATTATTGCTTTGTCATAATCTTCTAATTTAATATAGATAGTACCCCTATTGTAAATTGCATCAGTATAATCCTTTTTTAGTTCGATTGCTTTATTATAATCATTCAGTGCAGATTTAACATCACCGAGAGCGTCATTCACTACACCACGATTATAAAAACCTTCTGCATATTTTGGGTTAATACTAATTGCTTTATCAATATCTCTTTTTGATTCAGTATATTGCTTTAAATCACCTTTTAGCTTTCCTCTATAGTTGTATGCTTCATGGTCTTTTGGATTCATCTCGATTATTACATCAAAATCATCAATAGCTTTCTGGGTTTCACCGGATTTGTGCAGTAATACTCCTCTTTTATAATATGCCTGAATATATGCCGGATTGATATTAATTGCGGAATCCAGGTCTGAAATAGCTTCAGGATTTCGACCTAATATTTCATTAACCGAAGCCCTGTTTAAATAAGCTATATCAAATTTATTATTTAGCTTAAGTGCTTTTGTAAAATCTTCCAGAGCTTTTTTGTTTTCCCCAAGACGCTGGTAAATTCTACCTCTGTTGAAGTATGTTTCAGATGAATTCTTGTTTAAATGAATTACTTTATTAAAATCATTTAAAGCTCCGATGGAATCGCCAAGAACATCTTTTGCCATTCCCCGGTTGTTATATGCTTCTGCAAACCCGGGTTTAATTTTTATAGCTTTATCAAAATCCTGAATCGCTTCTTTGTACCTTCCTAAGTCATTTTTTAGGACACCTCTGTCATTAATTAAATCAGCATCATCAGGAGTTTTTGATATAATGACATCCAAATCCTTAATGAGCTTGTCTTTGTCAATAACTGTAGATTTTTGTTTTTCAGGTTTTTTTATTTCCTGCTCTTCCGGTTTTTCCTGTGTACAGGATAGGGAAAATAGAATCATTAAACAAATTATGCTATTATTCAATATCTTCATTTCAATCCTTATAAGAATTTTTACTTAAATTATTCAATAGTAATTATTATAAAAATTAAATTAACTATAATTATCAGGACTTGCAAATTTTGTAATTTGAAATCAAAATTATTGAAATATTAGCTTCGAACTAATTAGTACTAAGCAAAACATTAAATATTAAATATTTATTTAATCCGGAACTATTTTTTTAATAATATTTTTTTACCTTAAGTAAAATTTAATTAATTTGATATTTTTTTATATTAAAAATAAATTATGGAAAAGTATAAATACCCGATTGTCTTTTTAATATCTTTAACAGTACTGTCCTTGGAACTGATATGGACAAGGATTTTTTCTGCTGAATTTTATTATACATTCGCTTTTTTGATTTTATCTTTAGCAATCGCAGGTTTAGGTATAGGGGCTTTAATTAACAGAATGTCGGAGAAAGTTTCTAATTTGAACCTACCATCAATTTTGCTGTTGTCTTCTTTTTCGTGTCTTATTGGACCTCCTTTGGTTTTTGTTATTAATTTAGACTTTACGTTGATTTTCAGCGATATTGTTGAAATATTAAAGTTGCTTTTATCGATTATTGTATTATCATCGACTTTTTTATTTTCGGGAATTGCAATAGCGAAAATTTTCAGAGACAATAGAGAACTACTTCCGAAATTGTATATGATCGATTTATTAGGAGCAGGTATTGGATGCGGATTTGCTTTAGTTATGATGAACCTGCTAAGTACTCCCGTAGCGGCTGCGTTGTCCGGAGTCCCTATTGCTATCGGAGTGTTTCTTGTTGGTAGAAAATATTCTAAAATAATATCTGTATTGCTAATAAGTGCTATGATTGTATTCTCATTTTTCTCAAGGGATATACTTGAGAAGCCCACATTAGAAAAAGCCCCAATAATTTATGAGCATTGGGATTCAATGGCAAAAATTAAAATTTATGAGTACAACCAATTTTACCGAGGATTACTGACAGATAATACATCGGGTTCAACAGTAATCGGATTTGATGGAAACTTTGACAGACCTGACTCAATGAAATTTGATTATGGTATTAATATTAGTTATCTTTTGGAAAAAACTTCCCCATATGTTTTTCTCTCTTTGGGTGCCGGTGGCGGTATGGATGTCATGCAGGCACTTTTTGGAAATGCTTCTGAAGTTCACGCTGTAGAGGTCAATCCTCATATTAATTATTTAATGACCGAAGGTGAGTTATCTTCATTCACCGGAAATTTTTATAAGAACCCCAAAGTCAAAGTTATAACGGAAGATGCGAGAGCTTATATAAGAAAATTTGATAAAGAATTTGATATTATTTTTGCAAGAAATTCAAACTCATACGCAGCACTTGCATCAGGTGCTTTTGCTTTAGCAGAAAATTATTTATTTACAACAGAAGCTTTCATTGATTTCTGGAATGCATTATCTGCAAAAGGATATATAATTATTGACCATCAAAGCTATATCCCCAGGGTAGTGTCATCGGTGATTGATGCATTGAAAGCAAGTGGAATTGAACAGCCAAAATCACATATAGCAGTGTATGAAAGTGCGGAGTTTCATCGAAAGATAGTATTGATTTCCAAACAACCTTTAAATAACAGAACAATATACTATGCTTTTGATGAATTGAAATATGGGAATGAGAATCGTTTGCGATTGCTTTATCCTCTTGTACCGGGAGTTCAAAATAATCTTATAGCTCAAATTATTGAAAACGGATGGGAGAAGACATCCTATAATGCACAAATAGACATTTCACCATCCACTGATGACAAACCATTTATTGCTCAACTTGGTTTGTGGAGGAACTTAAAAAAAGCTAACTTTGAAAAAGTTCTACCGTCTGATGAATTTTATGGTTTCCCAGTGTCACAATTAATTATTGTTTTAATAATTGTCGTTTCAATATTAATAATTATTCCATTAAATTTATTGCCTTTTATTAAGTATAAAAAGAAAAATAGTTTACAATTCTCCCAATGGTTATATTTTTCACTGATTGGTATTGCTTATATGTCAATCGAAGTAATATTAATTCAAAAATATACATTATTTATAGGAACATCAGTCTATAGTCTTATAACAATATTATCGGTATTGCTTTTTGCATCCGGGTTTGGAAGTAAATTCTCAAGCAGGTTTTCCTTAACTACAATTTTTATATTCATTGCTTCTTTTCTGTTAATTGAAATATTCGTTTATACAAAATTGATTTATATTTTTTGTGGGCTTGGTGTTTATTTAAGAATAATTTTAACAATATTTATGATAACCCCGCTTGGATTTTTTATGGGTATGCCGTTTCCAAAAGCCGGTATTAAGATTGGTGATATGATAGATTGGGCTTTTGCCGTAAATGGTTCATCAGCAATATTAGGTTCGGGAATAATCCTATTAATTTCTTTCAATTTCGGATTTCTGTCAGGATTGTTGTTTTCCTTAGGAATTTATGTATTAGCTATGTTGAGTTGGGTTAAGAGTAATAATAATAAGAGAGTTAATCGAAATATTGTATGAAAAAATGACAAATTTCTATTTGTTTGATATATATAATTATTAATGTTAAACATTATTTAATTTTGAAATTAGCGATTTTTTTTGTAATCTTACTTTTTGTGAGAGGCAAAATTTTGAAAAAATGTATGTTTTTTACTGTTTTTTGAATTTTTTTTGAATTATTTTCACTTTTTTAAAAAAAAAGTGTAACATTTTTGCTTTTCATGTGTTATATAAGTAGAAACTGTGCAAAAAATAAAAAATATATTTTTTAAAATAAATATTGGAGGTTTTATGAAATTTAGGATAACACATATTTTAGCTATCATTCTATTGTTGGCACTGGCATTGCCGGCAGGTGCAAAGGATTTTACACAGGAGGAAATCAAGAAGAACCTACCGAAAATGTTGGGTGCAAACAACGTTGGAAGGGAGTTTTACTTTTCTTTCATTCCTTGCTGGGAAACTCCTCATGCAAAGAATGACCTTAAACTTTACATATCATCAGGTGTAGAAACACTTGTAACCGTTGAAGTTCAGGGAAAAGGATATATGAAGTCACAAAAGACAATTCCTAACGACATTATAGAATTCACATTGGTTCCTTCTATTGGGCAAGCATATAGAAAAACTGACAGGGATATACCCGAACCCGATCAAGTTTGGAAATCTGCAGGTGTACACGTAATAGCAAATGACCCAATTATTTGCTATGGTGTTACACGTTATCAATATACTTCAGATGGATTTTTGGCAATCCCTGTTCCTGCATTAGGTAAGGAATATATTGTAGCTTCATATGCTGATGTTGCTGATAATAACATTCAATGGCTACCAAGTTATACAGCTATAACAGCTCCTTATGACAAAACAAAAGTATTCTTTACTATGGGTGGAACTGCATGGTCGAAAACTGTAAGTGGTTTATTGCCGGGACAGACATCAACATGGTCTTTAAACCAAGGAGACGTTTTATTGCTTTCCAGTTTAGGTTCGAAAGCGGAATTGAGCGGTAGTATAATTAAATCCAGCAAACCAGTTTCAGTGGTATCAGGTAACTTCTGTGCATATATTCCTACAAATTGCGGATGTTGTGATGTTATCGAAGAAATGGAGTTACCTACCAGCTCATGGGGAACTGAATATCATGTTACAAGAATTGTGAACAGATTAAAGAACTCCTATATTAAAGTCTTTTCAAAGGAAGCTAAAACAAAAGTCTTCAGAGACCATCTTCAAATTGGTTTCTTACGCTATGCCGGTGGTCAGGAACAAGATGGTTATCTTGCTTTTCGTGCTGACGAAGGTCCTGTTAGACCTATCGTTATCAGTGGAGACAAACCAATTGGGGTAACTCAATACAACTGCGGTCAACAAGATGACAATATAGTCAGTGACCCATTCCAATTAGTACTGACACCACTCGAACAGTATCAAAGAGAAATAATTTTCAATACACCCGGAATCAGAGGTGGATTTGGCTTCCCATATAACTATCTTAACTTATGTTATGAAGCAACTCCTTACGGTACAATCCCTGACGATTTAATGTTTGCTCAGGTTGTAGCAGGTGAATTTGAATGGACACAGATAAATGCTATGTCACCAGTTCCAGGAGACCCTTTCGTAAAAGTAGAAAATGGAAAAATTTACTATTCAAAAACACTTTTACTCCCCGGAGATGGTGTATATAAAATCAAAGCAGACAATCCGTTTACAGCTTATGCATATGGATTTTCATGGTGCGACTCTTATGGTTTTCCAACATCAGTTGCTTTAGGAGACTTAACTAAGGTTGATACTGTGCCTCCGGAACCAGTTTGGGTTTTAGATTGTGACGGAACAGTTAATGTAAAAAAGACAGAATACTCAACTGATAAACCTGATGAAGAAGCAAACAGAACAAACATGAGTACTATTTACATGCACTCCGATAAGAGCTACAACTACAAACTTTATCATGGTGACTTTATGCCATGCGAGGTTCAAACAGTTCCCTGGAGACTTGAAATCATTGATAACAGAGAAGATGCAATGGCAGTTGTTACTTTTGCAGATTGTGCAGGAAATGATACAACTATTATTGTTGAATACGCTGCAGTAAAATTGACAATAGTACCAAAAACTCAGGATTTTGGCTTGCATAGTATTGGACAAAAAACAGATAAAATGTATTATGTTGTAAATCAGTCTGAAACTTCTGCCGCTTATCTTAAGTACTTAGAGTTAAAGAAAAAAGATAAACTTGGCGAACCACAGGGATTTACAATTTGGGATTCAACAGGAACAAATCCGTTACCAACAGTTTTTGGCGGTCCTTCGGATCCCGGTATAAGAATTGAGCCATTGGACTCTTTCCCATTCATTGTTAGATTTGATGCAACAGCTGAAGGAGAATTTTGGGATTCAATCGGTTTGGGTGATACCTGTAACTTCTGGTATAAATCATTTGCCTACGCAATGGTTGGTTCACCAATTATTGACGTATCTGACTGGCTCTTCCCGCCAACCATGTTGGGAAGCAGTGCTTATGGTAACTTCACTATAGAAAATAAAGGTACCGTACTGCTTAAGGTTTATGATTATAATGGTCCTTTTATTACCGGTGCAGTAAGCAATTTGAAGATTTATGAATCACAGGAATTGGTTGATGTAAACATAACACCAACGACACCTCTTCTTTTAAAACCAAAAGAAAAGCGTGAGTTCCAGTTAAAATTTACTCCTGATGAACAAAAAACATATCCTGATTCAATTGTATTTATCAGCAATACAATAAAGGAGGAACGATATAATAATAACAATCCGATAGACAGTGTTTGTTTAATTGATGGAACAGGTATTAAATCAGACTTGATTGCAACGGGTTATAATTGGGATAGGAAAAGAATTCACAGACCAACTACATTCCCTATTCCACCATATCCAGCAACAATCAATGCAATGAATGCTGATACGGCTATCAGATTGTATAATGGAGGAACTGCCGCGGTAACTATAAATAGATTAATTTATACACAAGTGGTAGGTGACACTTCTGCATTTAATTTCGACAGAACTCAATTAATTAGAACTTTGAATCCAGGTGAGGAAGTAATTGTTCAGGTTACTTTCCAACCTACACAGACAGGTCAGCATTATTTGGAATTCAGGTATGAAACAAATCCTCAGATAGCAGGAGTAACAACTACATTACAAGGTGTTGGTATTGTTCCGAGAACATTAACTGCTGACGTGGACTTTGGTTCAATGATTAAAGATGATTATAACAATTCAATTATTATGCCTGTAACAATAACAAATATGGCTATTGCTGATTGGCAGTATGGTGATTCAGTAACAATAACAGGTTTAACAGAATTGAATATCCATACTGATATTAGTACAGGTACTGATTGGTCAACATTTGCTGAACCATTCAGATATGACAAGGGAGCTCCTGTATTTAACAGTGGATTTACTCTTCCTGTTGTGTTACAGCCGGGCGAGTCAATAACATTTGACGGCGAATTCGCGGCAAAGAGCGGTGACCCTGTTACAGGAAGTTTGACTACTGTCAGTGATGCCGAAGCTCCAGTTACTTCCAATTGGACTGGTGACGGTTTATTGCAAAGTGCAGAGTTAACAGGTGCCGCGACAACTATTTGTCTTGGTTCAAGTGATGATAACATGGGTGTTCTTTTGGAAAATACAAATGAAACTGTTTTAAGAATAAATTCGGTTACTATTACAGGTGCCGATGCTTCTTATTTTGACTTTGATATAGCGTATAAAGCTCCATTTGACATACCTGCAAATTCACAGATAACCATACCGTTCAGCTTTACAGCGGACAGGAATACGTCTGGAACCAGAACTGCAACAGTTGAGGTACGCACATCAGCTTTGAATGAAGATTCATTGTTAACTGCTACCATAACAGGAACGGAAGTACATTATCAAAGAGCATTAACTGTTGATCCTCCTAATAATCCTAACGGTGAACCTTATAAATTAGACAAGGTAATAAGCCGAAAAATCGAATTATTACCTTCAGGTCCTATGACAGGTACTAAGGTTATCGGTTTTAGAGTTAACGTTAAATATAACGGTGATTTCTTGAAATTAAAATACGACCCGAATAATGGGACTATTGATCCTAATACTGATGGAATTATTTTAGGTTCAATTTTTGACAAGAATATCTTTGATTATAAGATTGTTAAAAATATCATTCAGGGTTACGAAAATGGTCAGCCAAAACAGACTTCAAGTGCTGACACAATTATGGGTGAAATAGAAATTGAGATTTACAAAAGACAAGGATTTGATAATATAATGTTTGATGCACCTGCGGGAGGCGAATTATTGACTTTAACTTTTGGAACATATCTGCCAAAACTTAATTCAGTAGAATCACACTTCGAGGTATCAGCTCAAGCTCTACAGGATAACAATGAACTTTGTGTTGATATTGACCCTGCTACATCAACGATATTAATTGACAGAACTTGTGTATTTGACATCAGGAAGATTATATTCTCTGATGGTACGTTTAACTTGGGTGCGGTAAAACCAAATCCGATAACAGGCGATGAAGCAGTTATTGAATTTGAAATAGCAAATCAGGACTGTCCGACAAAGATTGAAGTTTACAACAACGCCAATCAGCTTGTTTCTGTTCCTGTAGATAAAGTTATGCAGCCGGGAAGATATGAAGTAACAATTCCTGTTGGAAACTGGGCAAGCGGTTCATGCTACTATATTATGAAAGCCGGTCCTTTTGAAGGTCAACAGAGAATGGTTATAGTAAGATAAATCTGAGTTTGGCTTCATTTAGAAGCGAGAATTCAATAGAAATAAAAGCGGGGCTTGTTTCACAAGCCCCGCTTATTTTTTAAACTGATTGTTATTTTAAACTTAAAAGTAAATATTTAAAAGTAAGTATTAAATTCCAATTGAGAGGTTAAAAATCATTATTCTTTTTTGCAACAGCAAAAATTTCGACACCTGATAAGTCCTGATATATCCTTGAAAATCTTTTATTGAAACTGACTCGTTGTCCGAAATATTTTTTAAAAGTTTTATTTGATAACCTGTTGTATAATTTGGTTAATCTATTATTCGGTTTTCTATGCTCAATGTTGAGTAAGGTGAAACCGGAAGACTCAATTAAATAACTAAGTGATTTGATTGAATAATGATAATAATGATTTTCAGGTTGGAACCAGATCCAATTACTTCCGAAGATTTTTCTCCAAAAACAGTCAAAGGCAGGTACCCGAATGAAAATAAGCCCATCTTCCGATAATAAACTTCTAATTTGGTCCAATGATTGTTTTGGGACAAGATGGTGCTCCAAGGAATGCCACATTGTTATTATATTGAATTTCTCTTTGATATCCTTTATATCTTTATAAACTTCAATACCAATTGAGTTGCAATAATCTACAGCCTGCTCCAAAGGTTCTAATCCTTTAACATTAAAACCGAAACGCCTGGCTTCATCAAGAAAGAAACCTCGGTCTGAACCAATATCTAAAATAGTTGAAGGAGGTTTCCTATAGTAAATAATTTTTGAGATAAGCTCCATTTGTTCAGGAAATCTGAAGATTCTTCGCTTTTCCAAACCATCAAAATCTGCTTCTGAAATTTTATATTCATTCTTATAATAATTATCCAGAAAATCCTGAGAAGGCATGTTTTTATTAAATACAGCTCCACAGGTTTTACATTCCACAAGTAAGGTCTTCCCTATCGAAAACTCTCTTAAAGATATTCCGTCACAAATCCTGCAATTTTCTTCCATTCTATCTAATTTTTATTCTTTAAAATTGAGCTATATTATAATATCGTTTTAATAGTGAAAATTATTTTATTAAAATAATAGGTGTTGACAATCTTTTTCCCGCAATATTAACCACAATGTAATATGTCCCTGAATTTAATGCTGATACATCTTGAACAATTAAATTACCACCTTTTTTGATATTATCGGGATTTATATCAAGAACAGATTCTCCGTTGATATTAACTATTTTAATATTAATATCATTTGAGATTTTATCCTTAAAATTTAATTCAATTTTAATTTTATTTCCAGCAGGATTTGGGCTACACTTAAATTCAATTAAATTATTTGAGAAGTTACTTTCCACATTTGTCGAAGGCACAGCAAATCCTTTAATATTTAAATTCTTCGGACTTTCAAAAGAAGTGTTCACAATGCTTGCTTCAGCTGTATATAACCCAGTAACTGCCGGTAAAAATTTAATTTGAAATTCCTTCTCATCTAAAGGAGAAAGAGAATAAGGAAATTCATTATCAATCAGAATAAATCCACTAGCACCTGTACCAAGAAATCTAATATCAGTTATATCAACCTGAACATCACCAATATTGGTAACAACAAATGGCATAATTGAATCAGAACCAATTTCAACATTCCCGAAATTAATACTATCAACGTTAATGGATAATTCATTTTGCTCAAAGTCCAGGCAATCAAACTTTCTTATTTCAGACCAATAACTCGGAACAATCTTATTATTTGCCCTAACCCTCCAATAGTAAGTCTTTCCAACAACAAGTTTGAATGGAACAAACCTTAAAATCAGACCTTTATCAGTTTCAGTAATATTTGAGAAAATAGTATCTTCCGAAACCTGAACTTCGTATTCTTCAGCATTTAAAACACTATCCCATTCGAGTGAAACATCAGTACCTTCAATTTTATCGTTATTAAGAGGGAATTTTAAAGGAGGTGTCGAAAGTCGTGTAATAAAATTACTTGCAGATGACCATTCTCCTAAAGCGCCGGAACTTCTTGCTCTAACTTTCCAGTAAAATCTTTTTCCGAGTTCCAATCCATCAACAGTAAAACTTGTAGCTACAACAAACTCATCTGTAATTAATGTTGAGAAAGCAATATCATCAGAGACCTGAACATTATAATCAACCGCACTATTTACAGCATTCCATTCCAAATCAACTGAACCATCGTTATCAACAACACCTGAGCCGGGGCTTTTCAAAGTTGGTATAGCTATAGTTGAGCCGGGAATACCATCCCATCCTGATATACGAGCCATCATCCACCAAAAAGCTTTACCCTTTTGCTGGCAATTAAGACAATGAGAATGAGCACAAGAGCAATCCTCACATTGTCCGGGATTTGCAGCACACCATTCAACTGCCCAATTTCCAATTTTGGCTCCCTGTGAATTATAATAATTACATCCATCGTCTGAACAATCATCCAGAAAATATTCCCCATCAGGATTATAACTTTCGATGTCAGCGAAGTCGAAAAGAATTTTACCATTATTTAAGCAAAACTGACGTATCTGTTCATTCCTAAGATTATTGTTTCCCCCCTCACAACCGCCACCTGAAGGAGGATAGAGATGTCCGGTCATGTAAACAAATTTGATATTCGGAAAATCGGATTCCAACTGGTTCATTAAATCAAGATAAATCTGAATATTTGCTTCTGTAGTGTTAGCCTGTCCGCACCAGGACCATATTATCATATTAATATTATTGGTGTTGTTGTTAAGTAAATTACGGGTAGCTGATGCCCATGTCGTTCTATCAGGATTTCCAAGGTCACTTGCGCCTGGAATACCATTATCCCTGAAATATAGTTGTCCCGTACCAGTTCCATAAGAAAACAAGGATGATTGAATCAATGACATTCCGGATACTATCTGGCTACCATGTGAAGTGTGACCATAAGCAATGCGATATGTTTGTTTTGCTTGTGTAATATAATTCTCAGGAATCTTTGATAAATCGCAACAGCTGTGATCAATAATAATTGGTGAGCTACCTGAAGAAGAATAATGGATACTTATCAACAAAGCAGTTAAGACCAAAAACAACGAAAACTTTTTCATGATTAATCTCCTATTTTTTTTGCATTATAACAATTAGTTAAATTAATTAAAAAAAAGGAGAAAACAAAAATCAAATTAAATTAAAAATGCGAAAGAATCTCAATTTTGATTATTCATTATTCGAGTTATCCGGTAAAGCGGGTTCAACCAAAATCACTTCTTCTTTTGAAATGACCACGCTTCCGATATTAGCACCTTTTGGTTTCCGGACATACTTCTTGAAAGTGTAAGCGACCGGGACGTATTTTGCATTTCTTGCCTGAGAGTAATAAGCGGCAACAGAGGCGGCATTTTTAATGATATACTTCGGTGGTTTCTTGTCTTTTTGTACTTTCAAAATGACATGCGAACCACCTGAACCGCGGGCATGAAACCATAAATCATTTGGTTTTGCAAATTTCATCGTCAATTCATCATTGTTCGCGGCATTCCTACCGACATAGAGCAGATAACCTTCTCCAAGGTTAAATTCTCTGAAGTTTGATGATATACTATCTTTTTCATCCATTATTTTTCTTCCGTTGATTTCTTTTATATTTTTCTGCAAATTCTCTAATTCTCTGTAAGTTTCGGCTTCGTTTAAAAGTTTCAAGGCATTTTCGATTTTAAGTAACTTCAGTTCCATATCAGGTAAACGCTGTTTTCTGATTTTCAATTCTTCTTTTGCTTTTCTGCTTTTAACGAAGTATTTGTTGGAATTTTCTACTAAGGTCAATTTCTCGTCAAGGGGTATTTGAATTTCAATTCCCAAGTAATCTAATAATTTAATTTCGTTCCCCAATTTGATTTTTGGTGTGGGATGAGCTAGTAATAACTCAGCATATAACTTATATTTGTCTGCTCTTTCAATAATAATATTTTCATTTCTAATAATTTCAATATTTTTTACCAATCGCTTTCTTTGCCGCAAAAGATTCGAAGAAATTTCCTTGAAAAGGGAGTGATAGCTCATTTTCATGATATCAGCTACAACTCTTTTACCAATTGCATCACTGATAGAAGAAAATTTTTGAATAATATTTGGATATTTCGACAATGGGATTAAAGTCAACAATAATCCGGTATCGGTCTCACAGATAAAATATTCTTTTGTTTGAAGACATTCTTCACGAATTTCCTTAGCATTAATTAGCAGTTTCCCGGTTTCAGATTCGGAAAGTTCATCTAAAGAAAGTTCAGGACTAATATTCATGCGTTCCAATACTTCTTCAGCATAATAAACTCCGAGATTAATACTGCTTTTTGATAAGGCGTCTAACAGCTTAGTATCTTTTGAGAATTTTGCAAAGTCCGGGAGATTGGGATTAGGTAATTCAAGATTATTACCAACTATTACTTTTGGAGATTTCAACGAATGAATAATTTTATTATTCTTATTTACGGCTATTAAATTGCTGTTCGGTCCTCCAAAGAGAAATACATATACGGAAGTATTGATAAACTTTAATTCAATTACTCTATTGTTATCGTGAATTTTTACAGATTGCAGAACTTCACCAACAACAGACCCAAATAAATCCTTTGAATTCTTCTTAGCTCTCGAGAAATTATTTTTGCTAAATAATGAAGTGTTTGGTTGAGAGCAAAAGTACTGAACATAATAATTATTCATACTATCACTGAAATTCATTACAAGTGAGTTTCTTTCCTGAGTGAAACATTCTACCAGCTTGCAACCGACTAATGATTGCAGTTCTTGGGTAACGTGATACAAAGTATAGTAATGAATAATCAAAGATTAACCTCCACGTATTTAATAATAAAGAAGTTTCTTTTACAATCCTTCGTTGATATATTTATTGATAATCCCGGGATAATTTGTCCCAATTGCAGAGATTTTATAATTTTTTACAAACTTATATTGTTCCAAATTATCAACTGAATAGACTCCCAGAAAAAGAGCATTATTGATAATATCGTTATTTATAGAATCATTCAATTCGTTTAAGGAACAAATATATGCATCTGCATTTGTTTCTTCACAACTCACTGATGGTAAAGCAGTTTTACCGGGAATACTGATAACAGCTGTATTGATTGTGTTATCAATATTTTTAAGTATTTTTAACAATCCTTGATTAAATGAGCTAAACATTAGAAATTTTTCAAATCCGGCTTTATAAATCATATTCAGCATGTACTCGATTTGCTGTGGTTCTATTGGTTTGTTATTGACCTTTAACTCCAAATTCAGAAATAATTTATCTTTTGCAAAGTCAAGAATTTCTTCAAGCTGAGGAATTTTTTCTCCTTTGAATTTTTCGTCAAACCATAATCCTGCATCAAGCTTTTTGAAATCTGACAAGGTATGAATATTCTTTGCTCCACTTGATTCATAATTCTTTAGGTCATGCACTGCAACTATGTATCCATCGGAGGTAAACTGCAAATCCGTTTCAATCATGTTAGCACCTTCTTCATAAGCTAAACGATAAGCAGAGATGGTGTTCTCGGGAGCATGCCCCGAAGAACCTCTGTGTGCCGCAATTAGCAATTTGCCTGATTCGCCAAATTCTTTTAATGTTTTCATAAATTTCCCAAATATCAATCTTTGAATATAAGAAGTTTATATTAAAAAACAAATTATTTTAATAAGATTGATATTGATGAAATGTTCACAACAGAGAAAATTATATTACTCAATATTCTGAATCTGTTCCCTTATTCTTTCTAATTCTTCTTTCATGTAAACAACCTGCTGTGCGATTTCGGCATCACTGCATTTGGAGCCGATGGTATTGACTTCGCGGTTCATTTCCTGAAGCAAAAAGTTGATTTTCTTGCCAATGGAATCTTCTGTTTTGTCCTTTATGGCTTCGTTGAAAAACTTAATATGGGAACGCATTCTGACACATTCTTCGGAAAAATCAAGTTTGTCTGCAAGCAAAACGAGTTCCATCTGAAGACGATGTTCGTCTATTTCGTCACTCTCAAAAAGCTGTGCCACTCTCATTCTCAATCTTTCTCTTTCTGCAGGTATCTTGTCCAAGCCGAGAGCATCAACCTTTTCTAATACAATTGCTACTTTTTTCATCCGGGAGCTAATGTCCTTAACGATTTGCTGTCCTTCGTTTTTACGCATATTGTCGAGAGCATTTAAAGCATTGCTAAGTGCATTTTTTGTGATTTTCCATTCGATTTCAGCATCTTCTGTCTTGGACTTAACAATAAATCCATTTGAAAAATGAAGTAAATTATCAATAGTTACATCACCTTTCATTTTCAGTTTGTTTTTTAATTTAATAAGACTGTTGTAATACTGTTTTGCAGAATCCAAATCAATATCAAAAGGTTGGACAGATTCATCAAAATCAATAGTAACATTAACAAAAATATTACCTCTGTTGATTTTCTTTTTGATAATATCTCTTATCTCGAATTCCTTGTGTACAAGATTCCTATGAAGTTTCGAGTTAATCTCAAGAAACCTGCCATTTAAACTTTTAATTTCAACAGATACTATATAACCCTTATCTTTGGCTTCAGCTTTACTGAAACCTGTCATACTTTTAATCATGGTTTAAAAAAAATATATTAGTAAAAAAATAAAGTGCAAATTAAGATATTTTTCGTTAAAAATGGTATTAAAGTTGGCTTCTGTATTGAACTACATAATTCAGATAATTCCTAACTGTCTCATTAATTCTGTCCAATTCCTGAGAAGTTAACTCTCTTATAATCTGAGCCGGTACCCCTGCCGCCAAAGTTCCTTCAGGTACGACAAAGTTTTCTTTAACTACTGAACCTGCTGCAACAAGAGAATATGAATTGATAATACTCCCGTCAAGGATAGTAGATCCTGTCCCAATTAGACAATTATCGTTTAATGTGGCTCCATGGAGCTTAACTGAATGACCTATTGAAACATTATTGCCAATAATCAAGGGATGAGTATCATGAGTAACGTGGAGCATGCAAAGGTCCTGTATATTTGTTTGCTTTCCAATTTTTATGTAGTTAACATCTCCCCTGATTACGGTATTATACCAAATGGAGCAGTCCTCGCTGATTTCCACATCCCCAATAATTTTGACTCCCTCACAAATAAAAACGGATGGATGTATATTTGGAGTTACACCTTTGTATGTTATTATACTACCATTTTGACCTGTTTCGAGTCTCATTACTATTATTCTAAACAATTTAACATTATTAAGTATGTAAATATATAAAAAAATTTGTTACCATGGAATAAATTTTTTCATTGGTGTTTCCGCAATTCGTAAAATCTGCAATTTTTCAGCCCCTCCAAACAAAATCTGCCTGTTTGGAGTAACCAAAGGTTGCAAATTTAGAATAGGTGCTTCCGAAAGTGAGACAACATTTTCTAGAAACCCGTTTTTTCTCATAAAATACACACCGGAGGCTTCTTCGTCTGAACCGGCAAATGCTATTATATTCTCAGCTATCATCAAGGGAGAGGTTATTGAAACTTCAATATATTTATCCCATACCTTTTTACTGTACTTGTCAAAGACAGCAATCATTGAAACCGGCTTTCCCATGCCGCTGTTGTAAGCCACAACGTACAAATTGTCATCCGAATCAACGGATAAAAATCTTGGCAGAAGTGATAATTCTTTTTTCCATTTTATCTGACCTTTGTCATTAAGACAATAAATGGCGGGATATTTCTCTTCACCAATTACTTCAAGGCAGATAACATAGATTTTATTATTAGAAAATACAGGCGGCTTGATAATTCTTGAATTTTTAAAATATTTTTTCCAAATTTCTTTACCTTTTGAATTCAAATAGACCAATGTATCTGTTTCTCCGAATAAGTTTTTAGTCAACGGTAAAATAATATTTCCTTTATCATCGGCAGGGAAATATTTTAATATGGC
>CAZEHW010000024.1:0-21433 GCA_964511865.1 uncultured Hyphomicrobiales bacterium
ATAAATCATGTATAATAGCATTTCCATCATCATTAGTAACGATGTACTTTGAATCCGATGATATATCAATATGCTTAACATTATGTGTCCACCGCATCCAAACGGTGTCAATATCGTTGGCTTTTAACTGCTCCAGCCCTGCGAGGGCGAGCAGGATAGCGATTAGAAAAAACAGTTTACGTTTCATAGTGTACTCCTTTCAAATTTTATAAATTTTTTATTCTGTATATAAATATTCAAATATTATAAATCAAAATGGGCTGCTCAATTTCTTAAGCAACCCTAAATATATTTATTTCTTAATTATTACATTCTCTACTGTTGATAATGGTAGTTCTAATGACCAAATATCAGTGTTTTCTTCTGCTCTTATGAAATATAAACCATTTGAGAATTTATCTGTTGGAATTTGAATTAACTCACCAGGATTAACTTCAATGTCAAATAGTTTATCACCAATTGAATTAAAGAGCTGAATTAATATTTTATTATAACTGTCATGGTGTTCTATCATATATGAACCTGGATATCGTGCTATTGTGTTGATGATATTATCCGCTGGGTTTGGATATATTTCAAGTCTGATATTATCAAACTCCTCTTCGATAGTCATGTCCCCAAGGTCAATAACTCCATTATAACTATCTTCGATTATTTTCCCCAATCCGTCAAAATTACTTGTAAGCATATATATTGGAGGAATACCTCCTAATAGGAGTTGTTGGGTAAAGTGAGCATCCTTCTTTTTGTTTATCCATAATATCCTATAATTTATCGGGTCGAGTATTCTGTAGCCACGAGATTCGATTGTGAATAAGTTAAAAACACCATTTTTATTAATAATCAATCCCAACTCCGGAATCGAATCCCCATTAAAATCTCCCTTGACAATATGCATGATATCAGAGTATTTAAAGGGAAGTCTTCTATCATCCTCACCAGGGTCCATGTGCTTTTCAGAAGCCCATGTGTAGTGTTTTGTGAATGATTGCGATTTACTTTGGTTTGTACTCAAAAAAACAATAAGTACAAGAAAAATTAAATATTTTGTTTTCATGGCTGTACCTTTTTTTATTTTTTTAACAATGGAATTGTATATATATTTAAATTTGTTTCTATCTGTATAATATAAAAACCGGCAGTTAACATCGAAATATTTATTCTATTTAATTCTTTTGAATTATTAACTTGTGAACTCAATAAATTTTGTCCCAATAAATCATATATGGAAAATTTATAATCACTAAAATCAGTTTTTATATATAAAACCTCATATACAGGATTAGGATAAATAAATATATTATTTACATCTTTTATATCTTTTACTGGTGTCCCTTCAACATTAACATTGACGAGAAATCCCATATAACCACCACCGGCTAAATAGTATTCTTGAAATGCGTTTGCTGTAACAGGAAATCTACCGCTGAATGTTTCCCCTGTAAAGATTATATTTTTATTATTTGTAATTATGTTATATCCAAAATCATTTGCATTACCTGAATAATATGATATCCATATCGGAAAACCATCCAATCCCATTTGCAATAAATATATATTTGGCTGTTCATCATCAGGATAAAAATTCGGCAGGGCTGTTTCAGATGATTCTAAGTCTGTACTCATTGTCCAACCACAAATCCAAATGTAGTTATCAACATCAATCGACATTGCCCTTTCTCCTCCCGTTCCTCCAAAATAGGTACACCAAATTCTATTGCCATTTTTACTGAATTTAGCTATAAAAGAATCATAAGAATCCCATTTTGATTTATGTGCATCTGGAGTTACAGGAAAATTATCACTATCGGTATAACCGCAAAAATAAGCATTTCCATCCTCATCAAAATCAATATCAAATCCAATATCAACGCCATCACCTCCAAATAGAGTTGCATATTGCCTCTCCCAGGAATTTGTAAAATATATATAGAATATATTTTCTTGTCTTGTTGTATCCTTTTGAAAAGCATTGTCCGATAGCGAAAAATCATTGCATCGCCAAAGATAACCTGTTATGGCGATATTGTCTTCTTTGTCCACTGCTACAGATGTGGCTACAGCATAGCCCTTGCCTCCGTAATATGTGCCATAAACCATATTGCCGTCTTTATCGAATTTCGATATGAACGCATCGTTATCTGTGCCGTCATTGTACCACAAGCTGATTTCCTTTTGGAATGCATTCTCGCTTACAGGCAGGTCGTGACTCGTCGTATATCCTGTTATAACAAATCCGTCATCGGAAGTCAAGGCAATTCCTTCTGCGGAATCAAATCTATCCCCTCCGAAGTATTTTGACCATAATAAATATCCATTTTCATCAAGTTTCAACAGGAAACAATCGGCATCACCTTTGAATTCTCCCTGTGCATTTGGCAAATTCGGGCTATTTGTCTTACCGCAAATAATTAAATTATCCTCACTGTTGCAAACCATATCGAGTGCAACGTCTGTACCTGAACCGCCGTAATACGTAATCCAAACCGGCTGACCTTCCTGAGTGAATTTGGCAATAAAAGCATCATGTCCACCCGATTTTGTTTTCTGTATTGCATTTTCCGTTGTCGGCAAATCCGTTGCACCGGTATAGCCGCTAATATAGATAAAATCTTTACTGTCAACCGCCAGTCCGTAACAGCAGGTATAACCGTTACCACCGAAATAAGTAGAAAAATTAACACGTGGATCATCAATCAATTTACCGAGTATTTTTTCACCCTTGAAATCATCAAACTCCCCTGTTTGTGTAGGGGTACATTGCAATGTGCCCGTACGGGAATAAAATTTCGATAATGAATCCAATCCCTGCCATTGAATCGGAGCAGTAATTGGCTGTGCAAGTAAGTTGCTCACTGCAAAAAATATAATCACAGAAAAAATGCTATTCATTCTTATCTTTCCTCTTTTTTTATTTACAATTTACGAAAAAGAAAGATAAAGTTGCTAAAGTTTGTAGAGTTTTTAAGACGATAGTTATTATCAAATATCAAATAAAAAAAATTGATTTTTTTAAAATGTAAATTTTAGTGATTTATTCGAAATACTATAATTCAGCTTAGAAAAATTATTTAACACACACTATTCACTGCTCATTCCAAGCCACTTTTTAATTGGCGGATAATAAAGCAAAGTTATTCTGGGTATTGAATAATAGGATTTTGTATCTGTATAAATATCATTTGTTTTGTCATCTTCATCATAAAATTTTTCAAGCTTTTGAGTTTCAAAGTTTATATGCCATTCAGCCATAACATTGAATAATCCAAAATTCGATGGAATATTAATAAACATTCCAAGCCCTGCATTCCACCCTATTTGAGAGTTAGGTTCATTGTTGTATGAATTGCTGAATGAGGTAAATCCTACAGTACCAAAGAAATTTATTCGTGAATAGGGATTTATTATCCAATGAGTAGAAACTTCCAAAGATTTATAAATGCTTGGTGCTAATTCATTATTCCATTCCTCTGCTATTTTTTTGTTTTTTGAATACATATAAGCAAGTTTCACCACCAAATAATCAAAAACACCATAAGTTAAAGCTCCACCATAAGCAAATAAACCATCATAAGAATCATCTTTCTCATGTCCATCAATATACCATGTTTCAACAACGGTATTTGTACCAATAACAGGTCCAATGCCGATAAATTTAGGATATGGATGAACTAACTCATCTTCCGGTGTTTGTTCATTTTGAATATCCTTCAATATGGATTGCCCGAAACCAAAGGATATCGAGAGAAAAAACATAATAACCAACAAACCTGCCATTTTAAGTTTGTCAGAGGATAAATTAAAAAACAACTTTGCTGTTTTGTTTGTCATATCAATTACCTCATCTATTGAAATTGATTTTATTTCACTTATTTTTTGAGCAACAAATTTCACATTTGCCGGTTCATTTCTTTTGCCTCTGTTTGGAACCGGAGTCATAAAAGGAGAATCCGTTTCCAGCATAATTCTGTCCAAAGGAGTTTTTCTCACTACTTCATCAAGTTCTGATTTTTTGAAAGTAATATTCCCGGTAAAAGAAATATTAAATCCCATGTCAATGGCTTTTTCCATTGTTCCCACAGGACTTGAAAAACAATGCAGTACTCCTCTCAAACTCCCATCCTGCTCACTTTCAATTATATCAAGAACGTCGTCATCTGCTTCCCTGTTATGTACAATTACAGGCAGACCTGTTTGTTTTGCTATCTGAAGATGTCTTCTAAATACTTTTTTTTGTACATCTTTAGGTGCAAAATCATAGTAATAATCTATACCGGTTTCACCTATCGCTTTTACATTCTCATTCTTAGTGTTTTCAATTATTCTTTCAAATACTTCTTCACTGGCGTCCTGAGCATTATGCGGATGAACACCCATTCCGCAAAACAGACGTTCATCAGTATTGGTTAATTCCAAAAGTCTTTCATAATCCTTTGGTTCAACACCCGGAATAACAATAAATTCCACACCATTGTCAAAACACCTTTGAATCATCTCCGAACGGTCATCATCAAAAGCTTCAAAATTAATATGTGCATGAGTGTCTATCATTTTCAGTAAAAGTGTGAATGGTTTTTATAACCATCCAATTAATCATTTAATATTTTTCTGTAATTGTTTCAAATGATTTAACACATCATCTACATGACCTTCGACATTGACTTTTGGAAATACATGAGCTATAACTCCTTCAGGATTGATGATATACGTACTTCTGATAACACCATGAACCTTTTTTCCAAACATCAGTTTCTCACCAAGTATTCCGTATTTTTCACAAATCTTTTTATCGGAATCACTAATGAGATGGAAATTTAAATTATATTTATCTCTGAATTTATCATGCGACTTAAGGGCATCGGGACTAACTCCAATAACCACAGCTCCAGCTTTAGTAATTCTATCCATATTATCTCTGAAACTGCATGCTTCTTTTGTGCATCCCGGAGTATCATCCTTGGGATAAAAATAAAGAACTACCCATTTCCCTTTGTAATCCGCTAAAGATATTTTCTTATTAGCTTCAATTTCAGCTGTAAAAGCCGGTGCTTTTTTGCCAATTTGCAAAGCCATTGTATTTTCTCCTACAATTTTATTATAAATTTTTTCTAAATATTCTTCTAAAATTTCAATTGCCATTTTTTATCACTTTAATTTGCCTGGCTCCAAACATATCAATTAGAGCTTCCTCGACAGGCGTTATCTCAACGTTAGACAATTCACTTATTTGTTTTGCCTTAGACGATTTTACCTGCTTTTCCTTGTTTGAAGACTTCTCTTGATTTTCAGGTTGTTCTTTATAGTCACCTTTATGCTTAGTTTTACTTTTTTCTGTGATTTCTTCAGGCTTAAAATCGTCATTTACCAGTCTGACATTTACCTGAGCATGATAAAACTGTGTAACCAATTCTTTTAAATTTGATATTTTGCTCTGTAAACTATCCAGCATAAAATCATTCTTACATTGCAGAACAATTTCTCCGGAGAAGAATCTTGGAATGACAATATCTGACTGAGTCAGAACAAAAAGATTATTTTTACTTGTAGCACATTCCTTTTTGAAATCTTCCCACCCGTTTTGCAAATCATCAGCGAGAACAGAACCAATCGCTGCTTGATGAACTTTGCCCCCATTCATAATTTTTTCGACATCATTTGTTGTCTCAGGACGGTATTCAGCTTGTTCTTCTGCAACTTTACTCTTAGACTCAATTTGTTTATTTGCATCCACCCCTTCTCCCTTTTCCTTTCTCCCTTCTCCATTCTCCTTTGTCCCTTCTCCCTTTTCCCTTTTCCCTTCTCCATTCTCCTTTGTCCCTTCATCTGTCAATTGGTTAAATGTTTTTTTTTTAAGTTTCTTCAATTCCCTTATAAGTTTAGAAATTTCTATTGAAGAATCCATTTGTGCCATCTGTACCAATAAAAGTTCAAATCTGATTCTTGGTTGTGGTGCATACCTCAGGGATTGCTCTGATGTTGCAATTAGATTCATATACCTCAAAACATCTGCTTTGGAAAACAAGGCAGATTCTTCATTGTATCTTTGTTTAATCTTCTCAGAACCTTCAATCAACTTTGTAGTTCCACCTGCTTTGACAGAAAGTATATTCCTGAAGTGTTCCAGTAAACCCGACATACATTCCTGCAGGTCATATCCCTGATTGATAACTTCAGATGTCATTGTAAACATCTCACTCACATTTTGCTCGCGAATAGCTCCTGATATCCTGAAGAAAAATTCCTGGTCAATCAGATGCAAAGCTCCTGACAAATCCTCATATTTGATTTCCATTCCGCAAAAAGCCACAACCTGGTCAAATATGCTTTGTGCATCTCGCATTGAACCGTCAGCTTTGCGAGCTATTGATATCAGAGAGTCTTCATCAATTTTAATATTCTCTTTGTCGGCAATATGTTTGATATGCTTTACCATTAAATCAACCTCCATTCTCCGGAAATCAAATCGTTGGCATCTGCTTAAGATTGTAGGCAATACTTTATGAGATTCTGTTGTAGCAAACACAAAAAGAAGATGGGGAGGAGGTTCTTCCAATGTTTTCAGCAAAGCATTAAAAGCAGATGTCGAAAGCATGTGAACTTCGTCAATAATATACATCTTGTAATTCCCGGAAATCGGCGGATACTTCGCATTTTCTCTTAGTTTTCGAACATCTTCGACACTATTGTTCGAAGCACCGTCAATTTCAATAATGTCCATTGACCTGCCGGTTAAGATTGCTTCACAGGATTCGCAGGAATTGCAGGGTTCTGTTCCGTTTGGATTCAGGCAATTCAATGCTCTTGCATAAATTCTCGCTGTTGTGGTCTTGCCGACTCCACGGGGTCCGCTAAACAAATAAGCATGATGAATCCTGCCTGTTTTAATAGCATTCTGCAGTGTTACAGTAATATGCTCTTGTCCCACAACATCTTTGAAGCTCAAAGGCCTCCATTTTCTCGCTGTTACAAGGTATTCAGTCTTGTCTGCCATCTTTCAAAAAAAATATCAGTAAAAATTAAAATTGTAAGGTATCATTAAATAACTAAAATTAGTCATTAACTTATTTTCAAGCTACAAAAAAATTTTGAGAATTCAAATACTTAATGTTAGCCATTTTTCCACAGATAAATCCTAAATGCTTCATCTATTCATTTGTAATTAATAATTATTCAGAGCTGTCTCTTTCAATGGAGGTATCATATACCCGGTGCCATGTTCGAAAATTGAAAAGTCTTTGCTCGTCAAACCATTTTTTCCAATAGCTTCTTTTAAGGCATCTATTGGTTCTCTTAAACCATCGTCTGCCTGACGAAAAGTTCCCCAGTGAATTCCCATGCTCCATCGAGATTTTATAATTAAATGAGCATCTACAGCTTCTGCCGGAGACAAATGCACAGGAGCCATAAAATCTTCAGGCATGAATGCACCAATAGGAAGCATGGAAAATCTCATTGGACCGAACTTATCATAGATTTGCTGAAAATGAATTCCAAATCCGGTATCTCCTGCAAAGTAAACAGGTCCGCCCTGGCTTTCAATTACAAAAGCTCCCCAAAGAGTTGTATTTCTGTCACATGTTCCTCTCATTGAAAAATGCTGTGCTGGTACCAATGTAAGTTTTGCGTTCTGTTCAAGCGTCATTTCATTCCACCAGTCCAATTCATAAGCCTTTGTGATACCTTTTCCAATCAAAAAAGCTTTGTTGCCGACCGGAACAATAAAAACCGGATCATATTTATCTTTCAAGTCTTTCAGAGTCGGTATGTCCATGTGGTCATAATGATTGTGGCTGACCAACACATAATCTATATTTGGCAAATCCTCAAACCTGATACCCGGATTTCTTTTTCTGGTAGGACCGGTAAAATCAACCGGGCTAATCCGGTAAGACCACACGGGATCTGTAATTATATTCAAACTATCCATTTGAATTAATACCGTTGAATGATTGATAAAAGTAATGCGTAATTCTCCGATGCCTACAGCTTCAGGTGGTTTAGGTCCATACTCGGATTGAACCCATTCAGGCCATTCTCCGGGGTCACGCTTAGTCATCCACTTAAGCATATCCCAACCATCTTTTAATTTTACATTACCCTGATTGAAAAATTCCTTTCCGTCAAAATGGTCAGAAACCGGACCTTTGTAACCGGGGACAGAAAAGGAACAACAGCCAATGAAACCGCCTAAAAGCAAAAACACAACTACAAATAATCCAAAGGAAAAACCTATTCGTTTAATAATTTTCTTCATGAAATATAATATTTGAAATTTAATTAATAATAAATAGTTAACGAAGGAATATTGTTTTGATTTTTAAACAATGTATTTTAATAATATCAGGATTTTATGTATTTTTAAAATATCATTTTGATTCATTTGTTAAATTTTTTTATTATTGGGCAAGCACTAACAAATTCTTTTTTTTATCAGGAAACTTATGGGAATTAAAAATAAACTTATAATATTAACTTTGATACTCACAATATCATCCTGTACTTCATTTGTCCGTTTCACATCAGAAGATTTAATCAAGTCTGAACCGGAAACTGTTGCAATGTCAGAAACTAAAGCTACATCCGAATTAGATTACGATTTGGAAGAGCTAAACGAAGATGATTTCACAGGAGAAGTTTTTACCGGAGTTGCATCCTATTATGCTGATAAATTTCATGGCAGGCAGACAGCAAGCGGTGAAATATTTGACCAGGAAGACTTCACAGCCGCTCACCGAACATTACCATTCGGTACAAAAGTTCTTGTCATCAATCTTGAAAACAACAAATCCGTTATTGTAAGAATAAACGACAGAGGTCCCTTCAAACATAGTCGTGTTATTGACCTCTCGCGTACCGCCGCAGAAGAACTGGATATGATAAAATCCGGTATAATTGAGGTTGAAGTCAGAGTCCTAAAATAAGTACCACCGTTCCTATCAGTTTAAAAGTCTAAAAGCATAATTGCCTAAAAGTCTAATAGTCTAAACCCCTAATCCCCTAACTCCCTAACAATATCTTCAACACATAGTTGTCAACTTTCTACAAGTCATCCTGAGCTTGTCGAAGGATGTTTTTTAATGATAAGTTTGTTAGAAAAAAAAAATGAAAAATGGAAATGAATTTGTAGAGTTAGAAATCGAAGCTATCGGTTCTCAGGGTATTTCAATTGCACGAAAAGAAGGTCTGGTCTATTTTGTAAAAGGAGCAGTTCCCGGTGATAAAGTAATAGCTCAGGTACGGCGAAAAAGAAAAAATCATGTCGAATGTGTTCTTTCAGACTTACTAAATCCTTCGTCCTTAAGAGCAGAGCCCAAATGTGATTATTTCGGTGTTTGCGGTGGCTGTTCATGGCAACACTTCAATTATAACGAACAACTTAAATGGAAAAAACAACAGGTGGAAGATGCTTTTATCAGAATCGCAAAAATTCCTTTTGAATTAATTGAAGAAACTTTGGCTTCTCCGGAAGTCTATAATTACAGGAACAAAATGGAATTTTCTTTTGGTAATTCCAGATGGCTAACCACAGAAGAAATTGAATCAGAACAGGAAATACAAAACAGAGATTTTGCTCTTGGTCTCCACATACCTGGCAGATTCGACAAAGTACTTGATGTAAAAGAATGTCATATTCAAAATAGTCTTGGAAATGAAATTCTCACAACAATCAGAAACAAGGCAATTGAACTTGGAGTATCTGCATACAACAGCCGTTCACACGAAGGATTCCTGAGAAATTTGATTATCCGAACTTCAGATGCTTATAATGAAATCATGGTTATATTAATAACAAATAAAATCGGGACAGATAACGAAAGTGATTTTATAAAATGGTATGATGACGAATTTGTTAAAAACAACAATCGGCTTTCTGTTATCGGTCGCTCAATAAATGACACACGTTCTCCTGTAGCTTCAGAAAAACCTCTGATTCTTAAAGGAAATAATTTTATAACTGAGAAAATTTTAGGTATTGATTTTCGCATATCACCATATTCATTCTTCCAAACAAATTCAAAACAGCTTAATAATTTTATTGCTGAAATTATTTCCGGAGCAGGTATTCAACCTGAAAATACAGTTTGGGATTTATACTGCGGAACAGGTTCAATTACACTGCCGGCATCAAGAAAATGCAAACAAATCACAGGCATCGAAATTTTTGAATCTTCTGTTGCTGATGCAAAAAATAATGCAAAACAAAATGAAATTGACAATGCCGATTTCATTTGTGCTGATTTGCACGACAAGAAAATTCCTGTTTTATTACATACATTAGAAAAACCTGATGTAATTATTATTGACCCTCCAAGAGCAGGTATTCATGCTAATTTATTGAATCATTTATTAGAAGTTGAAGCGCCAAGAATTGTTTATGTAAGCTGTAATCCGGCAACACAGGCAAGAGATTGTGCGATACTCTCTGAAAAATACTATGTTAAATCACTAAAACCTGTTGACATGTTCCCGCACACATCTCATATAGAATCAATCGCAGTATTGGAAAAACATACAGACAATAGATTTTGACAAAAAAATATTCTGTTTTAGCCATAAATTATTTATATTTGGACTTCATAATATTGAAATTAATATTATTAATATAGATTTTGGGTTTCAATATGAAAAGAATTATAGTATTGGTAAGCATTATACTGCTTTTACTCAATATAGGGGAATTGTTGTTTTCTATCGAAAAATCAAAAAAAGAAAAATTTCTTGCAACTACAATTTCATTCAAGAATCTAAAACAGGTGATACACTTCATCCGGGGGATATATTTGAAATCCAGTGGGAAGGAATGCCAATAGAAGATACTGTGATGATTGAATATTCAACTAACTGGGGAGTTTCATGGATGCCTATTACAAACACTGCAACAAAATTTAAATATAAATGGCATATCCCAAAAACTCCAAGTAACAAATGTTTAGTAAGAATAAAATACAACTTTATTGATACTAATCAGATTGATGATGATACGGAAGTGCGTATTGGTAACCAGATATGGATGAAAAAAAATTTGGACATTGACCATTATAGAAACGGAGATCCTATACCTTGTGTGCAGGATGATGATGAATGGAAAAATTTAACTAACGGTGCTTGGTGCCATTATTTGAACAAACAAATATTTGGTACTACTTATGGAAAACTTTATAATTGGTATACAGTCAGTGATCCAAGAGGAATAGCTCCTGAAGGTTGGCGTATTCCTTCAGATGCTGACTGGACAGATTTAGAGATTTATCTTGGGGGAGTGTTTTCGGGAGGGGGAGGTAAACTTAAAGAAGCAGGAACAGCTCATTGGAGTTCTCCAAATGATGGAGCAACTAATGAAAGTGGATTTACTGCTTTGCCTGGAGGATATCGAAGTTATTATAGCCCATTCTATTATATTTATGAGGATGGCTATTGGTGGACTTGTACAGAGTATGATGAAAAAACATCATGGTATAGAAATCTATACTATAGTGGAGATGGAATTACAAGAGGTTATGCAGAAAATAAGGGAGCGGGATATTCTATACGTTGCATCAAAGAACCGCAGGATATTCAAATGGATACATCAGGTCTTTTCATTATTAGCCCACAAACCATACAAAATATCAGATTTATTAATTTGAGAAATAACGAAAAATTAAATCCAAATGATATATATGAAATTCAATGGGAAGGAGTATCCTTTTCTGAAAAAGTGAAGATAGAATATTCAACAAATGGTGGTACAGACTGGATCGAAATTACTGATACTGCTTCAGGATTGAGTTACAATTGGAAAGTTCCAAATACAGTAAGTACAAATTGTTTAGCAAGAATATCTGTTTACGAAAAAGACTGTGCTGAAAATTGGATGAAAATCAATCTCGATGTTGACCACTATAGGAATGGCGACCCTATTCCTGAAGTGAAAGATGCAAATGAATGGGAAAACTTAACTACAGGAGCTTGGTGTTATTTCTCGAATTTGAAAAGCAATGGTACTCATTATGGTAAGCTTTACAATTGGTATGCCGTAAACGACCAAAGAGGATTAGCTCCTGAAGGTTGGCGCATTCCAACAGATGCCGAATGGACTGAATTGGAGCTTTGTTTGGGTAATGAACCATGGGACGATCCCGGTGGTAAGATGAAAGAAACGGGTAACGCACATTGGCGGGCACCAAATAAGGGAGCTACTAATGAAACCGGTTTTACTGCTTTACCTGGTGGTAAAAGGAGTTATTATGGCCAATTCTATGATATTTATGATGATGGATATTGGTGGTCTTCAAATTTGATTGATTCAACTTTTCTTTGGTACCGAAACATGTGGTACAACTTTACATCAATCGGTAGAGGTTCGGCAGACATGAGGGAAGGGTATTCTGTTCGATGTATCAAGGATGTTTCAATAAGTAATTTGGTAGATACTTCCGGAAAATTTTCAATAGTTGCTCAAAATAACTTGAGATTATTTAACCTTTCAAACAACGAAACTCTATGTCCTAATACAGAATATGAAATTCTGTGGGATGGTGTTGATTCAAATACTGTATGCAAACTTGAATACTCCACAAACTTAGGAACAAACTGGATTAATATCACTGATTCAGCAACCGGTTTGAAATATAACTGGACTGTACCAAATACTCCAAGTACGAATTGCACTGTCAGAATTTCTGCTCAGGTCATTGATACTTCTTTAGAAGTGAAAATCGGAAATCAAATTTGGATGAAAAGAAATCTCGATGTTGACCATTATAGAACTGGTGATTCGATACCTGAAATACGTAATAATTCTGAATGGACTAACTTAACAACTGGTGCATGGTGCTATTATAATAATGAACCTTCTAATGGTGCAATTTATGGAAAACTTTATAATTGGCATGCTGTGAATAACTCGATGGGATTAGCTCCAACTGGCTGGCATATTCCAAGCGATATTGAATGGACGGAATTAGAGAATTATCTTGGTGGGTGGGAACAGGCAGGTGGTAAATTAAAAGAAACTGGAATAACTCATTGGAAAAGCCCAAATATAGGAGCAACGAACGAGTTTGGCTTTTCTGCTTTGCCTTGCGGTTATCGCTATTTTGTTGATGGTTCTTTTGGTGCTGTTGGTTTGACTTGTGCTTGGTGGACATCAACAGAATACGAAATGAACGATTCAAAATCATATTACCGAAATCTAACAAATACTGAAGCTAATTTTTATTGGGATACGTTTACGAAATCAGAAGGATTATCTGTTCGATGTGTCAAAGATTCTTTAAACCTTCAAATGGATTCATCAGGAATATTTTCAATTTCTTCTCTTCCCTCACCAATCATTACAGGTAAAACAGATTTATGCTTGGGTGATACTACAACATATAAAAGCAATATTGAAACTGGTTTATCTCATTCATGGTCTGTTCAGGAAGGAGAGATTATTGGTACAAATGACTTGGATTCCGTTAAAATCTTTTGGAATCTTGCAGGTAGCGGTATTGTAAAACTAGTACAAACTAATTCTGCAGATTGCGTTGATTCCACTGAAAAGAATATTACTATTTCGGATTGTTCAAAACCTGTAATAACGGGTGATACAAGTTTATGTGAAGGGGAAACAATCATCTATAATTGCATCAAAGATGTTTCCATTAGTTATTTATGGAGTGTTGTTGGTGGCAAAATACTTGGCTTCAAAAATTTTGACAGTTTGAAAGTGAATTGGGATACTCCGGGAACCGGAAAAGTAAAAGTTATTCAAACTAAGGATGGAAGAAAAGATTCAACTGAATTGAATGTTACTGTCAATCCTTTACCTTCACCAATCATTACAAGCGGCTCGGAGCAGGTGGTTGAACAAAGTATATGTGATTACGAATCCAATTTGGATAATGGAGTTAGTTATAATTGGTTTGTAGAAAAAGGAAAAATCAAGTCAGGTGCTACAAACCAAATAGTAACTGTCGAATGGGATTCTTCAGGAGTTGTTTCAATTGGTAAAGTAAAGCTCCTACAAACAATTTCAAGTACAGGTTGCCAGGACTCAACTGAAATAATCATTACAATTCGACCATATCAGATTCAAGCTTATGCAACATTGAAAATTGATTCTTCATTTACCGCTAAGCCGAGAGAGCAAATCGAAATACCTGTTTATCTCTATGATTCTAAAAATCTGGACTCGGTAAATATAAATACTATTGATGCCGAATTACATTTCAATTCAACGCTATTGGTGCCGATTATCGAGAGTGTTGAGCACAATCAAAATGATAATTGGATAAACCTGACATGGAAGAAAGACAGGATTCAAAATAATATTTTCAAACCTGTCAGTAAGTTCTACGTTACGTTGGGAAATGATACAAGCACACAGTTGTCTTTAAAAAACATTAAGACGTATCCTAATATTATTGATGTGAGTTCTATCAACGGTCGCTTCACTTTAGCTGGTGTTTGCATGGAAGGCGGAGTTCCAAGACTACTCAACACAAGCGGTCAGGTTAATTTGCAACTGCTCAGACCAAATCCTACAGAAAGCAAATTGACAATTGATTATGAAGTAATCGAAAGAGGACATACAGAAATCTATCTTGTCAATTCCTTCGGAGAAAGAATAAAGACGATATTAAGTCAGGAAGTAAGGAAAGGAATTTACAGTGTAGATGCAGATTTGAATGACATCGGTTCAGGTTTGTATTTTATTATATTGCAAACACCGACGGTGAGGAAAGCGGAGAAGATTGAAGTTTTAAAGTAGAAAGTGAAAAGTTTGTAAAGTTTGAAAAATTAAAACTTTCTTCATTTAAACTTTCTACTAATAACTGAGAATCTTCTCTATATCCCTTTCAATCTTTTCCTGAGTCGGCAAAACGTCAAGTTCATAAGCAGGTGCATAAGGTATATGCGAATCTTTCGCGGCATGACGAATGACAGGAGCATCAAGAAATTTGAATGCTTCCTCAGCAATTGTTGCAGCTATTTCTCCGCCAAAGCCATTAGTTTTTGTGTCTTCGTGTACTATAAGAACCTTGTTAGTTTTTCTAAGTGATTCGAACACCATTTCTTTGTCCCAAGGTATTATCGTTCTCAGGTCAATAATCTCGATTGTTTTATTTGTTCTTTTCTCAACTTCTTTAGCCGCATTTAGTGAATCTTTTACAGTCATTCCCCAAGTTACTATTGTTAAATCTTTCCCATCCTTAACAAATTTTCCTTTTCCGAAGGGAATCAAATAATTCTCATCGGGTTCGATTGAGGTTGAATAGGGCAACCTATAAAGCCCTTTATGTTCTAAAAACAATACAGGGTCTTGAAGTCTGCATGCAGTTTTTAAAAGTCCCTTTGCATCTGCCGCTGTGCTGGGATATGCAATGAGCAATCCCGGAATATGACTGAAAAATCCTTCAATATTTTGCGAATGGCAAAGACCTCCGTGAATGTATCCACCGACAGCAGTTCTTATTACAACAGGTGCGGAAAAGTTACCATCCGAACGGAATCGCATTGTTGTTAGTTCATTTCGGATTTGCTGAAAAGCAGGCCAAATGTAATCGCCAAACTGAATTTCAACAACGGGTTTGAATCCCCTTACAGCAAGACCTAAAGCGACTCCGATTATTGATGCCTCAGCCAATGGTGAATTGAAAACTCTATCTTCACCGAACTTAGAAAGACCTTTGGTTGCAGTAAATACACCACCTTTCGGGTCTGCAATATCTTGTCCGAAAACAAGCATTTTCTCATTTCGTTCTAATTCTTCGGACAAGGCATGATTAATTGCATCAACCATCACAACTTTGTTTCCTGTTTCCGGCTCTTTGGTTGAGTACTTGAGTTCTCTTGTCTTAATATCAGCGAATATGTGCTTTGTTGAATTTTCGCTGACGGCATCCGGTCTTGACATTGCCCAATCAGCCGCTTCATCTATCTCATTTTTTATATTGGTTTCAAACTCTTCTAATTCTTTAACAGTAAAGATTTTATTTTCAATCAGATGTTTCTTTAATATTTCAATACAATCTTTTTCTGCTTTCGCATACTCCAATTCATCTGAATCACGATACTTTCTTTGGTCATCGCTGGAAGAATGCGGAACCAGTCGCTCAACCATACCATGCAAAAGGACAGGACCTTTGCCTGAGCGAATGTGCTCGACAGCATCCTTTGCAGCTTTGAATGCTTCGAAGAAATTTGTCCCGTCAAATGTTTTCATTCTCAAATTTGAATAGCAACAAAAAGTATGTCCTACGTTACCACCCATGGATTGTTTTTCCCTTGGAACAGATATAGCATAGCCATTATCCTGAACAGCAAAAAGCACGGGAAGTTTTTCCCTGCTTGCCCAATTAACTGCTTCGTAAAATTCTCCCTGGCTTGTGGTTCCCTCGCCCGATGCGACATAAGTTATTTCGTCTGTTTTGAGTTTTTTTGATGCAAGAGCAGTACCAACAGCATTAAGATATTGAGTACCTGTCGAAGAAGAAGAAGTTGGCATGTTCAGTTCTTTATTACCGTAATGTCCGGGCATTTGTCTGCCGCCTGTTGAAGGGCATTCAGGTTTTCCGGTAGCAAGTAAAAAATACTCTTTTGCTGTCATTCCCATACTGTAAGCAAATGCGGCATCACGATAGTATGTCCAGCCCCAATCATGTTTTTGTTGCAATGCCATTCCAATAGCGACCTGCATAGCTTCGTGACCACTACAACCGATATGAAAAAATGATTTTCCTTGTTTGACCAAGGTGAAATGCTTTTCGTCTGATTTACGCGCTAAAAGCATATATCTTAGAGCAGTACGGAAGTCGCCCTTGGATAGATCAGGGAATTTACTTGATTTTTTCATATCAATATGCTCAACCGAGCATCCCGCACCTCTGTTGTGGGCACAGTGTGAACCTTCATGTGATACAGCAATAGCTTCACGCATGATTTCATCGGAAGATTTATTTATTTTACTTTTTGATTTTTTTTCCGGCATTTCAATTTCATTATACTAATTAAAAAACATTACTCTTGAGCAATATTAGAATAATAATTAACGAATGAAAATGAAATTTATGACATTGGGGAATTTAGTCAAAATTTGCTTACATTTCTTTTATTTCCTAATTTGCAAATTAAAATAAACATAAATATTTAGTAAAAGTACAATGAGTGATAAAGTTTTTCAATATGATTTCGCAGAGATTGATGGAAAAATCGAGATGAATATATTCCTCGACTCTTTAAATGCTAAAGACAAAGCAAAAATCAAGGTATATATTGATAAACTCGTTGAACTTTTAAATATTACAGCTTTTCCGAATCCTAAACTATCAAAATATCTTAGAGATGGAATTTTTGAACTGAAAGTAAATTTGAAAAATACTACATCGAGAAATTTATACTTTTTTATGTCTGACAAAAACATTATTTTTACTCATGGCTTTATTAAGAAATCAGACAAAACACCGGATAATGAAATTAATAAAGCTATTAGAATCAAAGAAATTTATAAGGACAAGAAATGAACAATGCACAAAAATATTGGGAAGAAAGCATGAAGGATTTAACTTTCAGGAAAGCCTACTTGGAAGAAAAGACCAAGCTGGACATTGAATTCATGTTAGATGAACTTGAAAATAAAATAAAAATGGAATCAAATTATAACGAATTGATGAAAGGAGTCAGAAAAATAAAGCGTGTTTTGGTAAATGCGTAATTAAAATATATTTGTAAGCGTGGTCTTACTTGCGTTCTTCAGTGAAAAACGACTAAATTTTAGAATTGAGAATAGCAGTAAAGGCATGCTCCGAGGAATCGGGGCGTTTTCCTTTTTTGCTTCTCAATTCGGGTTTCTTAGTCGTTACCTCACTGAAGGGCATCAAATGTGAAAATGCCCTTTTTTAATTTATAAATGGGTGATATAAATTTTTCATTAATATTAGGAGGTTATAATGTCTTTAGAAATTGAATCATCGGTTGCGGACAAATTGCCAAATATGGTTAAGACATCTTTGGCAAAATTATCAACTGAACACCAATCTCAGTTTGTGGAAGAATACAAAAGAAAAAGTAAAAATTTAGGAGTAATGATGGTGTTAGCCATTTTATTTCCGATTCAGCTTTTTCTATTGGGAAAAACAGGTTTAGGAGTTGCTCTTTGGCTTACAGGTGGTGGTTTAGGGATTTGGTGGCTTATAGAAATATTTTTGACTCCAAAGAGAGTTAAAGACTATAATGAAAATATTGCAACTACAATCATGAGAGATTTAAAAATTATGAACCAGTAGATTCAAAATATTTTGCAATAAAAAGTAAATAAAGCCCTTCTTTGCCGATGGGCTTTTTTGATTATAAGAGTTGATAATAATAAAATTTTTTCATCAAGCAATCTTCTCAATTAATTTGCCCACATTTTTTTTATTTCCTAATTTGCACAATTGGAGAAGGAAAGTTAGGTTAATTATCAAATTTCAATTATCAATTAAAGAAAGTGGCTTGGAAAAATATAATAGGGCAAACAACGGTAAAGAATTTACTCCAAAGAGCATTGCTCGAGGACAGAATTGCTCATGCATACTGCTTTATTGGTAGCGAGGGAATCGGAAAAGAAGCTGTTGCTATTGAGTTTGCAAAAGCAGTTAACTGCGAAGAACCTATTGTAAACAATGGAAAGATTGACGCCTGCGGACTATGTGTGAGTTGCAGAATGATGTCATCACTTCAGCATCCGAATGTTCAGATGATTTATTCACTGCCCGCTCCCAAAAGCATGGATACACGAAAAGACAATATATCGGATAAATTAAGCGACGACCAGATTACGGAAATTCAGGAACAAAATGCGTTTAAGGCGGCTAATCCCTACTATAAAATTCAAATTCCAAAAGCTACTCAAATTAAAATTGCTCAGATAAGAGAAGTAAAAAGAGGATTGTCTTTGGCTCCTAATTCCGGCGGCAGAAGATTTATACTTGTTTTTAATGCTGAGGAAATGACAAGTGAATCGGCTAATGCTTTTTTGAAAACATTGGAAGAACCTCATTCGAATACGACAATTATTATGACAACATCTGAACCGCAAATGATATTGCCAACGATTCTGTCAAGATGTCAGCAGGTATTTTTCCAGACTTTGCCCGACGATGAACTTGAGCTATATCTGGTTGAAAAGTTTAATCTGGATTCTGCTGAGGCAAGATTGGCAGTTTCTATCGGTCAGGGTTCTTACCTTAAGGCAGTTGAGTCATTGGACGAGGGTATGAAATCTCTTAGAAATCAGGTTGTTGACTTGCTGAGAACTTCTTTAAAGAAAAGGGTTTATCGTGTTGAGCTAATCACAAAACTCCAACCTGTTTTAGCGGAAAAAGATAAAAATTATATTGATAAAATTCTTCTTATCCTCCTTTTTTGGTTAAGAGATGCATTCAATCTTATTAATACAGATTCGGCAAGAACCATCATTAATATTGACCAATTAATTTTTCTGCAAAACTTCGCTAAAAATTTTAACGGAAAAGATTTGAGCTATTCTATTACCTGCATTGAAGATGCAATTAAAAATAACAGGAGGAATGTAAATCAACAGCTTCTTCTGATTAATTTGTTTGTAAAAATTCGCAGAAGCATATTGTTCTCTAACAACATTTAACATTACAGAAAATATATTCTTTGTCATTTACCTAACTTTATTATTATATTTGTTTTATAAAAAAAATATAAAATATAATAATAATACTCAATGACTTTGATATAGATTTTTTTATTTAGATAGTAATTTAATGATTAATATAGATAATAATTCAGGTTCGGATACAACTCCGAAACAGGAAAATGCTGTTACCCAAAGTGATTTAGGGGAAAGCAATAGCCAAATAACGGCTGACAGTTCACAAATTCCGTTTAAGGATAATCCTCCTGTTAATGAGCAAAGCCATATACACCAACAAGAACCGGAGCAAGACGAACCGCAGATTAGTACTGAGCAGAATGAACAAACTGAAACAACGAATCCCCGGAAGAAAGAAGAAAATTTAAAAGCACCATTAAATCTTAAACCGCTTAAAGATACTTATAAAAAATATAATATTAAACACAAGGACTTTCCACCGCAGATTTTCATCAATCAGGAATATTATAAAAAATTCAATGTCTCAAAAGCAAAACCCGAGTTTAATGAAATTAATGAAGTTTCCGATTTGGTTGAGATAGCTTTTAAGAACAAACGCCGTCAGCTTTACTCAAATAATAAAAAACTGCCATTTGTAAATTATCAGTATGTCGTTGTTGAAGTTGAAAACGGATTAGACCTTGGTACTGTAACTGCTTTCGGAAAATGTGCCGAAGCCAAGCTGAAATTATTCTATAAAGACAAGGAACCTCAGTATAGCATTCTTCGTCATGCAAAAATTGAAGATATGCACAGGTACAAGCATAATCTGGATACTCACGCAAATATACTCGAACGTGCAAGAGAGTGGGCAGAAAAATTGAATCTGGATATGAAAATCACTGATGCAGAATGGCAGTTCGACCAGCAACGTCTGACTGTATATTTTACATCGCCTCTCAGAATAGATTTCCGCCAGCTCGTCAAAGAATTGGCAAAAGCTTTTAAAACAAGAATAGAACTGAGGCAAATAAGTACTCGTGAAGATGCAAAAAGAATAGGCGGTATGGGTTCCTGCGGCAGGGCTTTGTGCTGTGCTTCATTTGCCCATGAAAATTCGCATGTAACTTTAGACCATGCCCGTGTTCAACAGCTTTCCAATAATGTCACAAAACTAAGCGGTTATTGCGGTAGATTGAAATGCTGTCTGCTTTATGAATACAACACTTACATCGAAATTTTAAGCAAGTATCCTTCGATGAATGCAGAAATCGAGTTTCCCGAAGGAAAGGCAAAAATCTTAAAAGCTGATATATTTAAAAAACTTGTGCATGCATATATTCCTGCTTCAAGCACTTACAAAACAATTTCATTTGAAGATTTTGCAGAACTTAACGATAATGGAAAAGTTTTTACTCTTCATGATGACAATCACAAAAACTGTGAGATTCGCAAGATGTTTATAGACCCGGATGAAGACGACATAGAAGAACTGAAAAAACTTGAAGGTTGATCTTTCTTACTTCTTCTTTTCCTCCTTTTCCCCCGATCCTTTTTCCCTTCTCCTAAAAAAAATTTCACTTTTTTTAAAAAAAAGTGTAACATTTCTCCTATTTTTGTGTTATATAAGTATAAGGTTGACAAATTTAGGAAAACTATGAAATATTTATACTCGATTTTCAGTTTTCTGCTACTAATAACAGCAAATCTTCATTCCGAAGACTTGGACGTCAGCTCTTTGCCAAAACTACTCGGCACGAGCAATGCAGGTACTGAGTTTTATTTAACTTTTTTTATCTTTTTTATCTTTTTTTATCTTTTATTTTTTTTTATATGCCGTAAATGTCGGTCATTAGTTTTAAG
>CAZEHW010000025.1:0-21349 GCA_964511865.1 uncultured Hyphomicrobiales bacterium
AAACCAACACCAAAACATCCTGATTCAATTTCTGAAATATTCCTATTAAAACGAATAATTTTTTCATTACCAAAATAGCTGGCACCAGCTATTTCTAGCCATATGTCTTTATAAGGTAAATAAACTTCAATGTCTATAACAGGTAAATCACAAATTTTTTCAGAACAATTTAATCTATCAGAAAAATCTTTTGGCATACTATCGTAACAACCATCACCAATAGACAATCTATATGGTATTTTTAGGTTCTTAAGTAACTTGCAAAAGTCAATAATTAAGTTAATTCTTATTGAAATCACTTCATGCTTTGAACCTGCGAAGACAAATTCGTTTCTTATAAAAGTCACATCTTTTTCAAGTGGTATAAGTTTCTCTTGAGTTTCATTTCTAAATGACCACCCACCCAATGATTCTTTAACTTTAAATGGGAAATTAATATTCTTATAGTTTTCACTTATTATTTTATAAAACCATGGGCATTGCATTGGATCGAGAATATAAATTTTATCTTTTCCAATAGTTGGGGAGTATTGCGAATTATCGAAAGCATTTACTTTTAATAAATAATAAGGCCATAATTTTATTAAGTTGAAATTTTCGGCTATTTCCTCGGGTATAATTCTTGGAAATGCCATTTCTTCAAAATCTTCGAATGCTTTATTGGAAATAAAATATTTTTTAATAAAATTGATAAATTTAGTAATTCCCCCTTTATAAATAGTTAATCCATCTTCAAATTGATAAATATTTTCAAAAAGAAATTTGTCATAATTAAAAGCAAATCTTCCATCATTTTGAAACATATCTTCAAAAAGAATCGTACCTATACTCTTTTCCAATATTCTGTTATTTAGTAATTTCTGTAAATTTTTCATTTTTTATTTCCGATTAAATCATATATTAAAGGTATTAGTCCTAATAGAAGACCAAGTATAGTTATGATATTCAATATTTTTAAATCAAGGTCCCAGAAGATATAGCTTAGAATTAGAGCTATAAATAAAAATATCACGGTATATATTTTTTTTGTTGGGTGCAATTTTTCTGCCACCCAATAAGAACTTAATAATATTTTCAAAATTTTCAGATGTATAATACTCTTAGTATTATAATGGTCTAAATATTTTCGAAATTCTTTTAACTTAATATTTTTATTAAAACTACTATGTATTTTAAATGCTTTAAGTAGGGCAGTTGTATTGAATATGCTTTTTGGCTCATATATTTTCTCATCAATCAATTTGTCCAAACAATTTTTAATATCATTAGTAATATCAGGCTTAGCACGACACTTTGAATAAACTGGTGATTTACTGTTAATTACTTTAGATAAATATTCAATAAAATCCAATTCTCTATATTTTAAATAGCTTCTATTATAAAACATTTCTATTGCTTCATTAATCGACTTAATAACTCTTTGTACTAAATCTGGATTTTTGTTACAATAATCAGTATTTACTATTAAACCCGTGAATAAAAATGGATTAATTTGTTTATCTAATGAAAAAGATATAATATTTTTTTCAGAGCTACTATTCTTGCGAATCAAACAATTTTTACATACTTGGCTTGTTAATATATCAGCTGTTATAACAGAATCGTCGATAAAAGCATCACTGTTAGGATTTGATTCTAAACAAAACTTTGAAAATTCTTCTCCTGGGGGCCAATTATATAATTTCTTTTTATGTTTCTTATTAAAGGATTGGGTTATTTTATTTGCAGTACTTCCTTTTGAATATGTATGAATATTTCTTGACAACTGGAATATATCTTCAATATTGTTAATTCTACTGTCACAAATACACCATAAACCAACTTTTTTAATAATTATCTCTACAAGTGAACATTTTTCTCTATCTGCTGGACTTATACCGTTTGAAAATATCACAAATGGATCGCAAAGTGCAAAGTTTGTTTCTTTTTTAATTAAGGCTTTAATAGCTCCCAAATCTCCATCTTTAGGGACACGGAATTCAGGAGTGATGCCATTTTTTTTAAAGAGATTGGCTTTGTCAGCTATATAAACAGGGACATATAATAGACTATCGACTGCGTATTGAATATACACAGTCTGAAATGTTTCAAATTTTTCTATCCAAAAATTTCTTTCAATTTGAAAGTCTTTAAAACTATCTTCTATTTGTTGAACATAATTTAAATTATCAAAATACTCGTATTTTTCATGTTCTGTACCATCAAAATTCAACTCATAAAAATCGATTGTATTAGGATTTATATCTTTAAGTGATTTTATTAATGCTTGTAAATCTATTCCCTTAGGTGTTTTATCAGAATATTGTTGCACAATAGCTGTCTGTATTGTTATATTTTTATTCTTTGATTTAAAATCTCCTACAATTGACTTGACACTGTTATAATATTCTTCAAAGCTTAATTTAGTATTTGGTTTACATAAATTTTTAAAATCTTTTTCAGATCCGACATCAAATTTTATAAAAATATCATCAAAATTTAAAAGTGCTTCATAAACATTTTCGTCTTTTAATTTACTCCCATTGGTAAAAATAGCCAGTTTTTTATCTTTTGCATTTGTATTTCTCCATCTAAATAATGATTTAGCTATACTTGGAAAATTAGGGTGTATTGTTGGCTCTCCATTGCCTGAAAAAGTAATATAATCTGATTCAGAAAATGCCTTTTGCTTATTAAGTTTCCATCTTTCAATTTCGCTGATAACCTTTTCTTCAGATATATCAGCAATTTCAAATATTTCATCCGCGGAATTGCTGGGTATTTTAAAAAAACAATAACTACAATTGAATGAACAAAATTTTTTAGAATCATTTGGAAATAAATTGATACCCAAGGAGTTTCCTAAACGTCTTGAATGGACGGGTCCATAAATTATCTCTTGTTGTAAATATTCAAACATTCTATTTATCTTTCTGTGATTTCAACGCAAATTTATTTTCCACTGATTTCATAGCATTAGTAGTATTTTTTAAATCCCCTACAATTTTACGAACTTCAATTGCTTTTCCCCAAGCTTCTTTTGTTGTGATTATGTGTTCTGGGAGTACTTTCTCATTAATCATTCTATTAATTGCCATTTCTATAACATTTCCAGTGATGTTTGGAAATAATTTTTTTGCAATTTCATTTAATTCATTTTTATTATTGTGACAAAATCGAACAGCTCTTTCAAGTGCGGAAACAAATTTTTGAGTTATTTCTGGATGTGATTCAATAAATTCTTCTGATGTAGTAATTCCTGTAAAAGCAAATTCACCGTGAAATTTTGGTGAAGAGAATACTAATCTATATCCTTTGCTTATAGCTAAACTTGCTGATGGTTCGAGTTCCATTGCAATATCTGCAGAATTATTTTCAAGTAGAGCAATTTGGTTGCCAATAGGAGCTTGAACTATCGTAGTATTTTGCAAAATCAAGTGATTCTCTTTAATAGTTTTATTCATTAATGTAAAGTTAGTCGATGGAGCAGGGAATGTACCAATTCTCAAACCTTTCAAATCTTCTAATTTTCCTATTGGTTTTATTTTGGGGTTATTAGTAACTCCCCAAATCGATACTCCGTTTACAATAGTAGCAATAACCTTACCCTTAAAACCTTGTTCTCTTGCAATAGCAGTAAAAACTGGATCCCCAACACCAAATTCAGCTTCACCTTTTATTACTGTCGCAAATACTTGATCATCATTTCCTGAATACTTTAAATTTATATCTAATCCTTCTTCTTTAAAAAACTTTTTTTCGATCGCTACATAAAGAGGAAGGTAAATCAGATAATTTTCTTTACCCCATTGAGATATTGTAATTGTTGTTTTTTTATTATTAATTTCATTTTTTGAATTACAATTACATAAAATTATAACCAAAAAACCAATAAAAAGAAAATTTAACTTATTCATTATCCTACCCCATTTAATTATAATAAACTTAATAAATACAAAAATTTCTCAATCAAACAATACAATATAATTAATTTTTTATTATTTATCATTCTCTAAATGTCTTTTTTTCCTAAACCTTTAAAAATCTTAACAATAACTCTTTCATTCATACCTAAATCCCTTGCAATTTTCTTTATTGGTATATCCTTTGCATTTTCAGATATAAATCTTTCAATCAATGAACGCAAAGAATTTACCATAGGAATACTTAATGATATTCCTCCCAACTCTTTAATCAAAATCCGTGCCGTTTCTATCCCACACGTCTCAGCAACTATCTGAAAATGTTCAGGTAAATCATTTTCTTCAAGCATTTCAATAATTTCTTCATTTCTCATAAAAATTCCTCTTTATTATTAATGTTTCTTCAATACCAAGACTGATAGATTCAAGGTCTGCATTTCAATTGAAAATGTTACCGACTTGACATTTTTACTTTTAATAATTGTAAGGTTAATCTTTTTAAAATTACGAAAAATTATTCAGGGAAAAGTGCTTAGAAATTTAAACTGACTTGCAGAAGGACTTTGACATGAAACTACACCATTTCAATTCTAAAGAGACTAAGTCCTGTTCTTGAACTATGTTATATATTCAATATTAAAATTGAACCTCGTCAAAATCTAAGACACAAAAGTAATATTTAAAAAAGTCAAGTAAAGCTAAAGTAATAAATTTTTTCTTAAAATCTTCCAATAGTTCCACGAAATCTCTTATATTTGTGTTTACATTATTTTTTAGGTTATAGCAATTATGGTTATTATTCATCATATTGATGATGTTATTTTTGAGTTATTCCCACGTGCTAAGCAATTTGGGAATAGTATTGATATTTTATTGGAAGAGATAAGCGATTATTACACCTATAAAATTTATAAGCCTACAATTGAAATTAAAGATAAAGACATATACATTACTCTTGAATTTGAAAAATTCCTAAAGGAAGAAAAAGACTGGTTTAATGCTGTTTCTTTATGTGAAAAAGGTAAGTTAAAAGATGCAAAACAGATTTTGGATGTCTTAATCAACAATAATCCAACCAACTCCGAATATCATAGAATCTACGGTCAAATATTATCAGATGAAGGTGATAATGAAGGTGCAATAAATTGCTTGATAGATTCTGTCAAGTGGGACTCACGAAATAAAAATGCTTTTATCATGTTAGGAAATATTTATACTAAAATTAGAAATGATATTGATACTGCAATTGATTTTTATAATAAAGCACTTGAAATTGACCCCAATGATTATATAGCAGTCAATAATATTGGTGCAAATCTTATCATAGCAGAGAACTTTAAAGAAGCAGAAAGATATTTTGAATATTCATATTCGATTAATAAAGATTATCCTAATACTTTAGCCGGATTATCAAAAATAAGTTTTGTAAAATCTGACTTCCTGAAAGCTTTCGATTATGCAATTTTAGGATTGAAAAAATCAAAAGTTAATGACCCCATTTACAACCATTGCTTTGAACTATTGAATGATAGTACAAATAAATATTTACAGGAAAATAGTAGTGAAAAAATATATTTGAATTTTGCTGATGAATTAGAGAAACAATCGAAAAAAGGAATAATCTTTATCGAAGATAATAATTCAAAACAACCTTCAAATATCGAAATTGCAGAATATAGCAATGCCAAACAGCATGTTGTTAAATACAAGATGAACAGAAAAGGTATTGTTCATCTTATTATGCATGAATTATGCCACCTTAAACTTGTCTTTGATGCAAGAAAAGCAAATAATAATTATTTATTTACACTTCAAGAACACCATAAGATAAACTTTGAGAATGATACTGAATCATTTAAAAGAAAACTTAAAATGAATGATTACTCAGATGAAGCTATAGCTGAACTAAATAATCATCTATATAAGGGTTTGAATATGCAAATATTCAACAACCCAATTGATTTGTATATTGAAGATTACCTGTATAATACTTTTCCTGAGTTAAGACCGATTCAATTTATCTCCTTACTTGAACTTTATCAAGATTATTTAAAAAGCATAAAACTTAATCAGAATAATCAATTGATACCCAAATTTGTTACCGATACGAATACAATATTAATAATGGTTCAATTACTACAATATCAAGATTTATTCGGGATGGATTTAATGGCTGGTTTAAAAGTTAACTATAACCATAAAAAGATAGCTAAAGAGCTATTTGATGAATGGTATGAGAAAAGAAACTCCAATACAGGTGGACTTGAATATCAGTTAATTAAGGATTGGAGCAAAAAGTTGAAGCTTGACAATTACTTTGAACTACTGCCGGAACAAATTGAATCTATATCTATGAATGATATATTTGAAGTAATGGAAAAGATTAAAACTGACCCATATAATTTTCAAGACAAGGAAGCCATCGAGCAGAATAGCAAACAAAATGAATTTTCCGAATCTGCTGATGGGACAATGACCATTACTTTGTATTGTATTGATGCCCTTGATACGTTCAGAGGAAAAACAGAGGAATTTATTAAAGAAGTAGGATTTGAAATTGCTACTTTAGGTAGATATGGACTTGATACAACCAACCATCAGCAAAAATTTAATTTACACACAATTCCTAACAAAAAGTTTTCTGCATTACAGCTATTAACATTTATGTATGTTGCATTCCAAAAGATAAATCATACTATGGATTTAGGTTTTGACTTCAAAGAAGAATACTTACTTGCAATGAAAATGACTGGTGATGATCATTGATCTTGAATGATAAACTTCGTTCCTAATGAATTTGACTTTTATACTGAACAATTATAATTGTTATTAATATAAAACTTCAACCTTAACGAAATGGCACAGAAATTCTATGTTTTATTAAGAAAGAAGTGAAAGTAAATTTCAGTCAAAATTTCGTTTTAAGCTTCCGGGTGCTCCGGCTAATTGGGGTTTGGTATCATCCAAACGCACCATTCTAAACCTATAAAAAACGGGTATCGCTAGTTTTGATGGAAACATTATTCATTTCTGCTCAATATGTATTTTTGTGTTAATGAATTACTAAAATTATTTTATAAATATCTGGAGGATTCATGAATACGGTCCAACTATTCACTCTTGATGAGTTAAAAGGTCTAATAAGAGAAGTCGTCGAAGAAGAAACATCAAGATATTCCAAAAAACCTTTTATGACAATTAATGAAGCAAGTAAATATTTGGGTATATCAAAAAGCACACTTTATGGATATAACAATCAGCATAGAATCTCATTCTATAAAAATGGGAAAATTATCTATTACAAAAAAGAAGACTTAGAAAATTTCGTATTAAACAAGAATAATAGAATTAAGTCTCAGGAAGAAATTGAAATTGAAGCTGAAACTTATTTAGCTTGCAGAAAACTATAGATTAATTGTTTGTTTATCATCCAATAATAAAACATTCTGTTTGAATATAGTCTGATATTGACTTTTACTAAAAGTATGAATCGGGATTATATTTTTCGGTTGTATTGAAGTTGCAAACTCAATTAGAGATGTTTCTTCTGCATGACCGCTTGTGTGAATATCATTGTTTGTGAAACCAAGATTAGTTAGATAATCCATAAATTCTTTTGTTTTCTTCTTGTCTTTATAGCCTTCCCACATTGAATAGATGAAATTACCATTTTTAAGATTTGGTATTTTCTTTAAATCGTATAGCATGGATGGACGGACAATCATAACATAATTTGTTGGATTATTATTTATTTCATCTCTCTTGATTTTGAAATTTTTGAATTCATATAAAATTCGCTTATTGTCAATTTTAGCTATTCTGTCAGTTGAGGACTTTGAATACAGGACTTTCATATTGTAGGACTGAGATGGATAAGGAAATTCAGCATATTTCGACATTGTCTTTAGAATAAGTGCTATGTAAACATCAACTACTAATATTTTTTTAGCTCTCAAACATGCCCTGAAAATTGAAACTAATCTGTCGAGATTTTGTCCTGATGTGAAAACAAGATTTATTTTACCTTCTTTAAATCTTGGTAATAGTTCATTTTCAATATCATCCTCTGTTTTGGATTGTATCTTTCCTCTTCCAACTTGAGTTCCCTCCATGATTAGATAGTCTATATTTTTTGGTGGATTCTTTAAAAGTTCTTTCATCATATAATATTTTCTGCCATGCAAACGGAAATCACCTGAATAAATAATTCTTTTTCCAGCGGATTCAATCAGCAGCATGTAGGCATCGCAAGCAGAATGGTCAACTAGAATGGGAGTAATTTTTATATCTCCTACTTTGAATTCACTTGTACTCTTGAAAAGTTCGACATTATGGAATTTTATTTTATGTTTTGTAAATATACCTGATAAGTCAATTAAATCTTTTGTTGCTTCACCCATAAAAACTTTTACATGAGAGCCGATATAATTCAATAATCCGTAATGGTCTGCATGTGCATGAGAAATAATCACTCCATCAACTTTTTTTGTTTCAGGTTTATATAATCCCGGAATATCAGGCAGAATGGAATTTTCAATTAATTCATCAGTTGACATATTTTCAAAAGGTTTGAAACTAAATTCTTTTCCTGCTTTATCAACTAATGGCATGCCGAAATCAATTAGAATACGAGTATTTTCGGAACAAAGTTCAATACAAGAACCTCCGATTTCGTTTGTGCCTCGATGGATTGTTAGGTTCATTTGTCTATTATATCTTAATCCAATGATTATACTCTGTTACTCTTATATCACCGTTTTCGATAATATACTCAAAATCAAAAAAATTAGTATTAGTAAGAATTTCATTTTTAGTTGCGCATTTGTAAATTGCAAAGACTGGTTTTAAAGAACATATAAAGAAATATAATATTTTTTTGGAATTGATATTATAGTCGTTTTTCCATAAAGCTTCTAATTGTCTTTTTAATGAGTTTTCTGTAATACTGGATTTATATTTAATTAACACTCCTGTTTCTTTTTTTTTGTTTGTGTCAACTTCATTAACAGTAAGGGTTTTATTACCAACTGAATCGAGAATATGGAAAAATAATCCATTGGAGTTTTCAGCAAATAATTTAATGAAATCTGAATCTATATCAACATTGTATGCTTTAAATTCTAAATTAATATCGATTATGTTAATATTTTTATATAGTGATAAATCTATTGAACCAGATTTTTTTCCTGGTTCATAAGTCAAACATACTTTTGGTTTGTCTGTTGAAAAATCTTTGTATTGATTTTTTGTTGGGGTTTCAACTGAATAAGAATAATTACATTTATCATCTAAACAATTCAATTTTTCTAATTCACTAAAGAAGGCAAATCTTGCTTCTTGTTCGCTTATCCTAATTCCATCTTTCTTTGTTTTTGAGTAGTATTTCGGAAAAATAAATTTAGAACTGGCTGGATTATAATTCATGTTAATAAGTCTTTCAAAAGTCCTAAGACATAAAGTCTCAATTTCTTTTGGGAATGTACATTTTTCCATTATTTTACCTTTATTAATATATGATTTAAACTTCATTTCAAAATTCTGATAATTCCAATTTACATTTTCTCAGTCAATTTCAACAAATAAAATCCTTTTTAGATTGACACTTTATCATTATTACCTTAAATATTGAATTGACATGCCGTTTAAAGTAATAAGAACAACACAAATTGTTTTGCCCTGTCTGGTGTAATTATCAAATTCTTCTTTGAATTTTTCAAGAAAATCTAATTCATCCCAAGCAAAAGTAAAGATTAATATTGATTTATTAATTTTACCACATCCTTTAAAATAATTATTTAACAAGTATTTTGCTGTTCCCTTAAATCCTAATTTATAGGAATTCCATTTCCCAAATGCTTTGCAAACACAAATTGGATGACATTTTCCAATAAGGTCGCTTGGATATAAATTAATTTGAGTCCCATTCGTGATTCTATCAATAATACCGTTTGCTAACTTAGGATAATCTCTTAATTGTCGTTTCGATCGTTTATGATTGCCATCAATTTCCTCATTATTATAATGAGTTTCTTCTAAAAATCTCTCTGCAAAATTGCCTAATATTCCAGCTAATTCTCTGTCCTTTTCAACAATTCGGGAAAATATTTCATCAATGTTATTTCTCATAATAACTCCTAAAATTAATAAAAAATTTCTGTTCAATATTTTTATATTTCCAATTTACCATAGTTTCATCAATTTCAAAAAACAAAATCCTCTTTTGATTGACACTTTTTCATTACTACCTCAAATATTGAATTGACATTCCGTCTAAAGTAACTAAAACAATACAAATTGTTTTTCCTTCTGAAGCATAAGAATCAAAACATTCCTTGAATTTTTTAATAAAGTCTAATTCATCCCAGGCAAATGTCAAAATTAAAGTTGATTTCTTGATAAAATATGAATTAAATAAGTACTTTGCTGCTCCCTTAAATCCTAATTTATCACAATTCCATTCATCAAATGCTTTGCAAACACAAATGGAATCACATTCCTCTTTTTTCTCGGAAGAATATAAATTAAAAAGACCTTCTTTAATTAAACTAGGGTGAATCTTAATTTTAAATTGTTGAGCTGCCCCTATGTCAATAATTGCATTTGCAACTTCGGGAAGATATTTCAATTGACTCTTCAATAGTTCATGATTGATAATAATTCTGTTACTACTATAAGTTGCTTTTTTTGAAAATCTCTTTGAAAAATTTTCGGTTAGTTTCTCCATTTCTAAAAATTCATTTGCAAAATATTCAAATAATTTAGCCAATTCCATATCCTTGTCAGAAATACGATTTATTATTTCACTAATGTCATTTCTCATGATTTAGCCTTACTATCATCTGAAAATAGTATTTCATAATTCTTAAATTTCCAATTAACATTTTCTCCATCAATTTCAACGAATAGAATACTTTTCTTCATCCATGCCTTAAACCTATTTTGTAATTCAGAAGAAAAGAACACCTCATCTATTTTTCCAATAATCACCATTAAATCACCAGTTTCAAATTTCATTTTACCATCATATAAACTTCTCATATCTGTTTTTGGAAAAAAGTCAGGTATAATAGCGGGTATATCACTTTTCTCTTTTTTACATAAATCAACTAATACCTTACTAATCTTTGTATTTGCCATCCAGTCATTCATAAAGCCCATTTCAAAATATTTTCTATCATGTATAAATTCTTTGCCTTTGCCAAACGCAGCAACAACTAAAGGATAATGTTTGCTATAACAGCCCTGAACTTTTAATATTAAGTTAACAACCTCCTTTATTAAATCTTCGTATTCCGATAAACCAAGTTGGATATAAATCATAACAGCTTTATATCCACTGGCATCTTCATCATAATCTCCAAAATACTCCTGACCCCTGCCATAATCTTCACTGATTGTTATTGTTGGGGCATTATCTTTCAACTTATTAAACAAGAGTCGTGGAATCGGATATTTTTTCATTTTTCCTATTTATTGGTAAGAGAATCGTTTGTATAATATGTTAAATCAAAAAGATATTTTGAAAAACCTAATTCCCATTCATTTGATTTCTTATTAAAATTTATATCATTTCCAAGTATTCTAAGCATATCTATGTCTCTTTGAACTGTTTTTTCAGAAACATGAAACTCGTTACATAAATCTTGAGTTGCTATATGTTTGCTTTTATCCATAAGATTTAACATAATGTAAAGCATCCTATATAACTTTTTATCGTATGAAATCTTTTTTTTCCCTCTTCTTAACAGAGCATTTCTTTTGTTAAGGATAATGAGTTTTAAGTTATCATAGTTGAAAACTCTGGGTTGTTTAATTGTAAACTTTTTCAATTTGGTTGTTAACTTAAATTTCGGTTGTTTTGTGAAAAGCACTGAAATTTCTTTATCATCGTAAACCTTCAGCATATCGTGAAGAATATCAGAATCATCCTGACTAAAGTTATCAGGATTGAGAACCAATAAAAAGTACGGATAAGCTGCAATGTCCGAAGAGCAATCCATTTGATAAATCCGTAAGTCCAATTCTTTACAGATCCTTTTTAATTCTTTGTACTCGTTAGTTCGTGTATTAAAATTAATCAATACTTTTTCGTGCCATTGATATTGTCTTTTTTTAAGTGAAAATTCGGGAGTAATTGCCACCCATTCAATCTTATCGAGAATTTCTTTATCAATTAAATTTTCCATGATTTTATTTCCTAAAATTATAACACAACTTCATCTATCGGTTCAGCAAGCCAAAATAAACCATGTTTATTTATTAAAAACTTTATTATCATTCTTTTCAGAAAAGAATAATCAATTTTTTCTTCAGGAATTAAAATACACTTTGATTCAGGAATATCAAAATCAGGTTTTTTAGTAAATAGAGATAATATTTTTCCCTCCCAAAGAGAATCGTTTCCAATCTCAATATCATCGAATAATTTTTCTTTTATTTCCTTCGTCATATTATCAGGATTAATCACTAACATGAAATAATCAAAGACTGTAATATCATGAGGGAATTCAAGTTTATGGTAATTTAATTTTAGCTCAAAAGCTAATTTCACAAAATCTTTTTCAATTTCTGAAACGTCACCTACAGATATAATAGTTTGACACCAAAAATATCCGAAATAACTAAAGTAATTCTTTTCAAGTTCCTCAAATGTACGAGTATTCATGTTTTACTTTTTCAAATGTTTAAAAAAGCAAATATAAGAAATTAAGTAGGACAACGTAGTGTCTTGTTGAAATAAGTGAAAAAAATATATCGAAAAAGAAATTCAAACAATTTCATTTGGGTTGGCTCTTTTTACATATACTCCATTCTCGTTCCTATACAACTTTTCTAACAAGTCTAAACTAACTTCTGTTATTACATGTTCTTGTTCGTCCTGAACGTCCAAATCGTCTATTTTGAACTTTCTTAAACATGTTGAGTTTAATTTTTTCTCAGAATATTCTTTATTAAGTTCCTGTTTTATATCATGCTTAAATGCTTCTAAGTATTGCTCTTTCTCTTGTTCTTCAATGTTATGGAATTCAAGTTTCAGAGGTAAGTGAATACCATGTAATCTATATCCAACCTCAATAATTTTATTTCTGGTAATTATTATATCCTCAATTGTTGGATCGAAAACCATTATAGAATCATGTATTGTTGCATAGAATAAATTTTCTGGTAGTTCTTTCAGAACTGTATGAATCCAAATTTCTGATTCCATCATTTGAATTCTTTTTGCTAATTCTGAACCACCCGGATTTATCCAATTTTGGGAATTATTCTCAACAGTTTCTAACTTCTGTTTTTCATTTAACAAAGCTTTAAAGAATAGTGGAAATCTATTTAAACAGTGCTTAGAAAATTTTCTAATATCTTCATAAAGACTTTTACATATTTTGAATTTATATGTATAACTACCATTTGTCCGGGTAAACAACAAAGTGTCCATCATTCTTTCTTTCACCCAGCTTCTGGTTTCATTTAATTCAGTAGCTATTGTATCATAAAGTAAGCCATTTGAACATAGCTCCTTAATTTCAGTTTCTATGCTATATCCGAACTTCTCAAGATATAGGCAAAGCATAAGAGGTTGAGTATTTGAACCGTCAATTTCGATACTCTTATTAATTTCTATTCCGGTTAAGGCATCCTGAATATAAAGAAATTTTCTAAGCAATTTGGGGAATGCTGTAATTACTGAATTTAACCTTAGATTAGAATGAGAAACAGATATGTTATGCAAAAAGCCATAATGAATTTTATTAACAGAATCATGATAATAATTCTTCCGCAGGATGATATTTTTCTGTTTATCAGAAGATAGTTTGCTGTTTTCTTCATTCCAAATTGGGAATTGTTCATCAATCCACTTGTCAGCTTCCTCTTTATCAATAAACATACATTGCAGATTATCATACTGACTTTGCAGGTGTGGGTCTAATTTAAGATAATTATTCTTATAAAATTTGTTTTTTATTTTAACAATTTTTTTAACAACACCTTTGTACTTGTATCGATAAATTGTAGATTTCTCAAAAAAATATTTATCAGATAGTTTGTATTGATAAGATCTGCTTCCGGGTGAATAATACCCGGTCTTTTCAACTATACATAATTCGATTAATCGGTTGACTAAACTGATAAAATAATCAGAGGAAAATATTGCTCTTAGCAAGTCCGAATGATACCCGATAGCAGGGTTTCGCTCTTCTGTATCTTTGTAAATTTGGTTATGCAGTTTTAAATGGGTGATGAATAAAAGGGCATTCTCAAGCAGTTTTGGGTTTTTAAATGCTCTATCTTCCTTAAGTATTTCAATAATACCATTGGGAACTATTGCTGCAAAATTGGTGTTTTCTCTAAACATGACTTGTTTTCTTTTTTTTAAATTATCTTCTTTTATTATATATTCAATTCTTAAAAAAAATATCATGAAAAAATGAAAACTAAAAAACGAAGACATATAGGTAAGGGAGAAAAGGTAGATTATCTTTGATAAGTATTATCAATCAATATCAATCAACAAATCATACATAAAAATTATCTAAGGTAACTTACTACCTATATATGTCTTCGTTTTTTTGGAATTTATTCTTTTTTGAGGCAAACAAATTTCATTCAAAAATTCGTTTTGGACTATCGGATGTTCCAAATATTTGAGGCATGGTATCATCCTAACGCACCATTCTATACCTATAAAAATGGGTATCGCTAGTTTTGATGGAAAACTGAATAGGAATATAAGGTCTTAAATTTTATCAATTATTTGTAATAGTTGACCAAGATTACACATGAAAACATAGACCAGTTCTAATTTTCAACTACTTTGTCAATGAAACTGTCAATTGACTGTTTTTTTGAAAAATTAAGTAGTTTGTAAATAAAGTAGTTAGTGAAAAGGGTATGTGGTCAGGGACGGAATTGAACCGCCGACACATGGATTTTCAGTCCATTGCTCTACCAACTGAGCTACCTGACCGGTCTTAGAAAATAGAAAATAGAAAATAAGAATTACAAAAATAAACTCTTTTTGCGGATTCTCAAAATATTTTTAGCTTTTTATCCACATTTGCCTTTTTCAAGTCTTTTTTAATACGAAATTTTGTAATTTAGTTTTTTGGTATTTCTTTAGGTTGATTACTTTGTTTTTTAATAGATTTATATGAATAAACATAAAGAAGAAATAGATAAACCTCGTTGTAATTGCGGTGTGGTTGGTGTTTTTAACCATCCGCAAGCTTCAATCATGACTTATTATGCATTGCATGCTCTTCAGCATCGCGGTCAGGAAGCGGCAGGTATTACCAGCTTTTATTGGGACGAAGAAGAACAAAAACATAAATTTGCCTATACACGTGGTGAAGGTTTGGTGCTTGATGTTTTTTCTGACCCGAAAACATTAACACAAGTGCTAAAAGGAAAATCTGCTATCGGACATAACCGTTACTCAACTACAGGTGCCTCCAAAAGAGCTAATATTCAGCCCTTTACAATGAGATATCACAGCGGAATTTTATCTATAGCTCATAATGGAAATTTGACAAATACACGATTTCTTTGGAAAAAGCTACAAGATGAAGGTGCTATTTTTCAAACGACTTCAGATACGGAATTGTTTCTTCATTTAATTGCACGGAGTAAACAAAAGACCAAAATAGAGAGAGTTAAGGAAGCTCTGAAAACTGCTCAGGGTGCATACTCGCTTGTACTTTTAACGGAAGATTCTTTGATTGCGGCACGTGACCCTCACGGCTTCAGACCGCTGAGCATCGGAAGGTTAAAAACAGATACCGGTTACTCGTATATCGTTGCTTCTGAAACATGCTCATTTGATATTATTAATGCCGAATATATCCGTTCAGTAAACCACAACGAAATAGTTGTTATTGATAAGGATACTGTCGAAACAGGAGAAATCAAATCATATAAAATTGAAGATGTAACTCCCAAAGCCAAGCACTGCATCTTTGAATACATCTACTTTTCCCGACCCGACAGTAAAATCTTCAATCACAATGTAGATAAAGTCAGGAGAAAACTCGGAAAAAACCTTGCTCACGAAAGCCCTGCAAAAACGGACAAAGATTCAAGAATTACCGCAATAGCCGTTCCCGACAGCGGAAATACGGCTACTTTGGGTTTTGCAAAGGTTAATAATGAAAAATCATATAAGACCGTATACGAAATTGGTTTAATAAGAAGCCACTACGTAGGTAGAACTTTTATCGCTCCCGGGCAGGACAACAGGATTTTTAAGGTAAAAGTTAAGTTCAATCCTGTACGTGGCGTACTCGAAGGCAGGGTAGTTGTCGTAATTGATGATTCAATTGTCAGAGGTACAACTTCAAAAAATTTGATTAAAGTCATTAAAGCGGCAGGTCCTAAGGAAGTTCACATGAAGATTACTTCTCCAATGATTAAATTTCCTTGTTATTATTTCCCGAGCAGAGAAGAACTTGTTGCTAATCATTACAAAAATGAGGAAGAAATAGGAAAAGCAATTGAAGTTGACAGCCTGCATTATTTGTCTTTAGAAAAACTGCATGCATCTGTACCTCATGACGAGGGAGTCCATTATTGCGATGCCTGCTTTACCGGGAATTATCCAATTGAAATTGACGAAAATAGCAATAAATTCTCGACAGAACTATAATATACATTCTGAATTTTCATAGTATTGATTTGGTAACAAGTTAACATTAATTCTTTATAAACTAAAGTTATGGATGACAAGAAGGAACAATCAACAAGAGATAAGGGTACTGAAGGCGAAGAAGCCGCATGCAGATTCATCGAAGAACTTGGCTATTCGATTGTTAAAAGGAATTTTCACTTCGGAACATTAGGCGAAATTGATATTATAGCAAAGGATAAGGATGTCCTTGTTTTCGTGGAAGTGAAATCCAAAAAACCGGACAGCGATTTTAATCTTCTTGATTCTATGACTCCAAGAAAACAAAAAAATCTGAAACGAGTGGCAGAAGGATATTATTACGTAAACAAATTAAGCGATGTCGAAAGCCGATTCGATGTCATTACTGTTGACTTCAAAAGCGAGCCGCCTGAAATCGAGCATTATAAATCAGCTTTTTATTAGTTTTAAATTTTAAGTTTGAAAAGCCTTGAAAAGAAACAAATAAACGTACGTGATTAAATTCATGGGCGTTTTTTTTATATGTGGAATCTCAGTATCTTATTTGTATTCAAATCTTTTTTCGTAAATTTGACTTTTTGTAATTCATTCATTATTTATCTTTGCTATGTCACGATTTCTGATTGAAAAATATTACGGAGAAGTTGAACGGCTGATTCAATTCGGCGGCTCCTCAAAGGAAACAACTATAAGAATTCCTTTCCAAAACCTCCTGAATGAATATTGCAAGAAAAAAGAATTCTTCCTCATTCCCGAACTTGATTACAAAACTAAAAATGGAAAACTCGTTTATCCTGACGGCACTGTAAAAGATTCACTCCGACTCGATTGGGGCTATTGGGAAAGCAAAGATGAAGCCGACGATATTGATATAGAAATCCAAAAGAAATTCGACAAGGGCTATCCCAACGACAACATCTTATTTGAAGATTCCAAAACCGCAGTGCTTTACCAAGGTGGTATCGCTGTCGAGCGTGTGGATATGGACGACCCGTCTGCTCTGGATAAAATCCTTAACAAGTTTATCGGTTACGAAAGACCCTTAATACGTGAATTTCGGGAAGCTATCGAAAAATTCAAAGAAGATATTCCCCGTGTGGCTGAAGCTCTCAGGGATTTAATCGAAGAACAGGCAAAAACAAATAAAAAATACATTAAGTCAAGAGATGAATTCTATTCGCTTTGCAAACAGGTCATTAACCCCGATATGGCTCTCGAAGATGTCCGCGAAATGCTCGTTCAGCACATCCTGACAGAAGATATTTTCAATACCGTATTCGACGAAAACCAATTCCACAGGGAAAACAATATTGCACGACAGCTCGAGGGTGTTTTGAATACATTTTTCTTTGGTGCAACAAAACGCAATTTCCTCGAAAACGTGCATCATTACTATTCGATTATTAAGTCCCGTGCTTCGGGAATTGCCAACCACAGCGAAAAACAAAAGTTCCTTAAAGTCATTTACGAAAATTTTTACAAGGCATACAGCCCGAAAAAAGCCGACCGTCTCGGTGTGGTTTATACACCAAACGAAATTGTACGCTTCATGCTCGAATCTGCCGATTACCTTTGCTATCGTCACTTCGGCAAAATGCTTCAGGACAAAAACGTGGAAATCTTAGACCCGGCAACCGGTACAGGCACATACATAACCGAATTAATCGAATACCTGCCCAAAAGCAAACTCGATTACAAATACAAAAACGAAATACACGCAAACGAAGTTGAAATACTGCCCTACTACATTGCGAACCTGAACATAGAATATACCTACAAGCAAAAGATGGGAAAATACGAAGAATTCAAAAACATCTGCTTTGTGGACACTCTCGACAATCTCGGCTTCACATTCGCCGGAAAGCAAGAGGGCATGGACTTCGGGCTTGGAGTGGAAAACCGCGAAAGAATCAAAAAGCAGAACGAAAGAAAAATATCGGTTATAATCGGCAATCCGCCTTACAATGCCAACCAGCTTAACGAAAACGAAAACAACAAAAACAGGGAATATCCCGAAATTGACAAAGCAATTAAGAAAACTTATGTCGAAAAAAGCAAAGCCCAAAAATCAAAACAATATGATATGTATAAAAGATTCATAAGGTGGGCATCGGACAGAATAAAAGATTATGGTATAATTGCATTTATAACCAACAGGTCTTTCATTGACAAAGTTCAGGATGATGGATTTAGAAAAATTGTAAATTCAGAATTTAAAGAATTAAATATTATTGATTTAGGTGGAGATATTAGGTTAAAACAAAAAGGTAACGTTTTTGATATAAAAACTGGGGTAGCAATTTCCTTCTTTATAAAAGATAAATCATGCTCCGAAGCATGTGTAATCAATTACAAATCTCTCATTGAATTAACAATAAAAGAAGAAAAATTTGATTTTCTTTTAGAAAACAAAATTGGAAATATTGATTTCAATCATATTTTACCCGATTCTGATTTTACATGGATAAATCAAATAAATACAATTGAAAAAAATGAATATTCTGAATTCTTAAAAACAATTGATAAGCAAAATAAATTAACTAAATCAATAAAGGCTAATGACACCTTGTTTTATAGATATTCAAACGGAATCAGTACTAATAGAGATGAGTGGGTATATGATCACTGTCAAGTAAATTTATCAAATAAGCTTAAATATTTTATTGTTAGATACAACGAGTTAGTTGTTATGTGGAAAAAATATTATTATAAAGAAAAATTATCAAGATTAACACCCAAAGAAATTTATAAATCATCTGAATCTTTTATTTTTGAAAAAGAATTTTTTGATATAAAATGGAGTAGCAGATTGAAGCGTGACAAACTATTAAAATTTAAACTTGCTAATTTTAATGAAAAAAATATTATAAATGTACTATTTCGACCTTTTTCAACTTTGAATTTATATTATGAATTTTTCCCAATTGATCTAAGAGGTCAATTTGAAAATCATATACCTTGGAAAAATAAAAAAAATAAATTTATTATATTTTCACTAGCATCAGATAATTTTCATATTTTAGCTTCAGAAAAAATATTTGACCTACATTGTACAGGAGATTCTGGATGTTTACCATTATACAGAATGAATAATGATAAAGATTTGAAAGATAATATTTCAGAATGGGGATTTAAAAAGTTCCACCAGAATTATAATGACAAAAAAATCACAAAAGAAGATATATTTCATTATGTGTATGGAGTACTACATAATCCTGTATACAGAAAAAAATACCAGTTGAATTTAAAAAGAGATTTCCCACGAATACCGTTTTATGATGATTTCTGGAAATGGTGTAAATGGGGTAAGGAATTAATGGACTTACATATCAATTTTGAAGAAGTTGAAAAATATCCGTTAGAGATCATTGATAATGGATTTGATAAGCCAAGAACTCCGAATCCAAAATTAAAAGCTGATAAAGAAAATGGTATAATCATATTAGATGAGAAAACTTCATTAAAAGGAGTTCCAAAAGAAGCATGGGAATATATGTTAGGTAATCGTTGTGCTTTAGAATGGATACTTGATCAGTATAAAGAAAAGAAAATTGACGATCCAACAATCCGAGAAAAATTTAATACATACAAATTTTCGGATTATAAAGAAAAAGTGATAGATTTGCTGATGCGGGTGACAACGGTGAGCATTGAAACAGTAAAAATTGTCAAGGAAATGGAAAAGTAATTTTATAATTCTTATGGAGTTGTTATGAAAAATAATAGATTAATATTTCTTACAGTTTTATTTTGCTTATTTACTAATTTAAACTTATCTGCTTGGGATGATAATCGTGAAGGATTCATATTTGGATTTGGAATTGGTCCCTCCTTTTTAGAATATGAAGGGTTTCAGGTAAATGAGTCACATGGCACATGGTTAGGAACTGAATACACAAAATCCTACTCTTCAATATTAAATATAGCTACGAATTTTCGTATAGGATATGCTTTTAACGATAATTTGATACTATATTGGTTTAGTAAAATGAGCTTTTATTCAGAAGATTATCCACACGGAATTTTGATGTTAGGCAATGCTGGGCTTGGCTCATCTTATTATTTCAGTGATTCATCAGATTCATTTTTTATGACTGCAGGTATTGGGTATAATAATCTTGGCGTATTAGAGTATGGGGATAATTACCTTACATATGGACTAACAATTGGTGGTGGTTATGAATTTAGCAAACATTTTGATGTTGAATTGGATTTTCTTTTTGGTGCCGATAATGATGAATGGGACTACGTTCAGGATTATGTAAGAATAAAATATGGGACAAGATACTCCGTTTTATTAACTTTGAATTGGACAGGTTATTGATTTACATATTCTGTTCTGTCTTTGTTACAACTGACAGCAAAACTCTGCAAGCGGCTTTTCCCCCCTCTATCAAGAGGGGGCTAGGGGGTGTGTTATGGTCATGTCAATCCCACAAATCCCAAAAATTCCAATTCCGACAAAAAAAATCATTTCAATCAGTTTAATCAGCTTCAATCAGCGGTTCAGACATTGGTTTTCCGTTCTGTCTTTGTTACAACTGACAGCAAAAATCAGCGAAATCCAATAATCTGCGAAAATCTGCGATTCTGACAATGAGCTTTGCGTTTAATTTCTTTCGTTTCACGTCTCCCGTCTGCCGTCTGCTGTCTGCCGCCTGCCGTCTCCCGAAACAAAATAAAAATAAAATAAATTATATTTCACATCAACATTGTAAATTAGTCCGTCTCGTTCTTTGCAAAAAGTTTTTAAAAATTCCCCTCTCGAGAGGGGTGTCCCGATTTATCGGGACGGGGTGTGTTTTTT
>CAZEHW010000026.1:0-20841 GCA_964511865.1 uncultured Hyphomicrobiales bacterium
CTGCCTGAGCCCGATATGTATCGTTTGTTGTAATTTTCCTTAGCCATTCAAAACATGATGAACTGTCTTTTATAACAGACAAACTTCCATATGATTCTAATTTGACGGCATCAGGTGAATTAAGCATTTTTTGTCCACATGCGAGAGCTAAGCCATATCCTGCGGCTTCAGTAACGCTGTGTACACCAGCTCCAAAACCTCCTCCAATATATGCCGCATCCCCTAATGAATAAAGAGAAAGTAGTCTTCCGATGCTATCTGTGATTATATGGTTTCTACCCATGAAATTCTCAACTATACTCATATCTTTCTCATTCTTTAGGAAATTCTCAATTTCACTTAACAAAAAGCTGTTTGGCAATTTCCTTTTTAATTTTGCGATATGACTTTCAGTTGGTTCATGAGGGACAATAATCAATCTCAGTTTTGCATAAATATCTTTCTCTAATTTTTTAGTCGCTTCAATCAACAAATCTTCATCTTCTTCCCATGTACTTCCTGCAATTAACACAAAATCTCCTACGTGGAATAATCCTGTTGGTAAGGGTTTATTTTTTTCGAAGTATTCAACATTTTCAATAATTCTGTCGAAACGTGTATCGTTTAATGTTGTAATACTTGTACTTGTTTTCAGTTCATTGAAAAATTCTGTATGTTCCGGAGAAACTGTATATATTTTAGTAAAGTAAGAATAATTACTTTTTGTGAAAGGTCTTATCAAAAAACATTCATACAAATACTTCCTGCTCGGTTTAGTTGCACAAATAAGTATTGCAGGCACTTGTTTCTTGCGTAATATCTCTAAATGATTCCTCCATATCTCATATCTGATAAATACTGCTAAATCAGGATTTATTGTTTTGATAAAATACTTTGCATTTGCTCTCGAATCAAATGGCATATATAAAACAGCGTCAGCATGCTTATAATTCTTTTGATTATTATATCCTGACGGAGAATAAAATGATACGATAATGAATATATCGGGATTGTTTTTTTTAAGTTTTTCGATGATTGGTTTTGCTTGTTCAAACTCTCCCATGGATGCAGAATGGAACCAAATTCTGAATTTTTCATTCGAGAAATTCTTAACTTTAAAGCTACTCAGAACATCTTCCCATTTACCTTCTCTCTCGCGCAATTTCCGGTTGAATGGTTTTAATATGGTCATAATTAATGACAATAAAGGGATGGCTATTACATTATAAACGAGTGAAATTATATTCAATTTAATCAATCCCCAAATTTTTTCAAAACTAACTACTTTAAACACATTTAACAATGTAGCATTAAAAGCTTTCCCCTGATTTTGCCAATTCCTTACGCTTTTGTTCAATTAATAAAAGCTTAGTTCGAACAGCATTTCCTAATTTAATTTTTCTGGAATTAGAATAATTCATTAATGCAATGAGTACATCTGCGGCTTCATCATTGAAGATATTGTCATCAACAACTTTACCTTTCCATCTTTTTTTTTCGGCATTAGCAAGTTCACCTGCTTCACCATTTAATTCAAGACAGAAGAATTCAGGAGTTCTTTCGGGAAAATTCTGCTTTTGATAAACATCAAACATTTTTTGAATTTCGTTTAAGAAATTGCTAACCGAATTCGTAAAATCAATAATTGATTCCATAAAGAATGTAGAATTAATTAATTAAAATCATTAACCTTAGGAGCTCAAAATCTAATAATATTTAAAACCTTTTAATCGCCGCCGTTATCATCGTTAGGTATGTCACGGAGTCTGTAACCAACACCTCGAATACTTTGAATTATCGGTTTTGAACTATCTTCACCTTCTATTTTAGAACGTAATCTTTTGATATATACATCTATAATATTTGATTCCGGGTCAAAATTGTGTCTCCAGACATGCTGAGTTATTGTGCTTCTGCTTAATATTTTATTTTTATTTCTCATTAAGTACTCAAGCAAGGCATATTCTTTTGTAGTCAGTTCAATTTCAAGTCCCTGACGATAGGCAAAGTGAGAAACTGTGTCAAGAGTCAAGTCACCACATCTTAATTTGGTTGATTTATCGGGACCGGTGCGTCTTAATATTGAGCGTAATCTTGCCGCCAATTCTTCAAAACTAAATGGTTTAGCCAAATAGTCATCAGCACCAAGGTCTAAGCCCTGAACTCTGTCATCCGTCGAGCCTCTTGCTGTAAGCATTAAAATTGGTGTTAATATTCCAGCTTCTCTAAGTTCTTTGAGTACAACAAATCCATCTTTGCCGGGTAACATTACGTCCAGTAATATAGCATCAAACTGATTGTTGATAGCCATATTTAATCCTGTATTACCGTCATATGCAGTATCTACAATATATCTTTCTTCCTCAAGCCCGTGCTTTATAAAGTTAGCAACTTTGCGCTCGTCTTCAATTACTAAAATTCTCATTTATATATTACCTTAAGATAATTAAACTTCTTTAATTTATTTTTTTTAAAAATTTAGATTAACAATTTATGAAATTTTAATGAATAGCCAAAAATTTTTTTTAAAATATTTTAAATAATTAAAAAGCCCGACATGATATCGGGCTTATGAAATATATTAAATCCGATTTTTTTCAATTATTCTTTCTTCTGTAACTTCAGTACAGCTTCCCTTTTCTCACACTTTCCATATTCTACTGTTGTAGAATTTTCTGTGTAATCTTCTCTCCAAGAAACTATTTTATATTTCTTAGGTGCTTTTAAGTTGGTTTTTGTGTAGTAACCATCTTCATTAGTTGTGCCTTCAGCAATAAGATTATTTTCCATATCATAAATTCTTACCTGAGCATTAGCAAGGTGTTCGTAAGTTTCAGCATCCTTTACCAAGAGATAAAGCTCAGCTGTGTTACATGTATCCTGACCTTCTTTTGCTAACACTTTATAGTGAAGCTCAAGAGTATCGTTACAGCCAACAGTCAATGAAATTTCCCTTGTATTATATTTATCACCGGCGAGTCTGAGGACGTAAGTACCCTGGCAAATATTAATAAGTTTCACTAATCCACCTTCGCCTGTTGTTCCATAAGCTTTTTTGGAATCATTTTGCCACAATTGAGCTGATAAACCTTTTATTGGATTTCCTGATGTAGAGTCTTTTACTACTATATAGAGATTACCTTTACAGCAATCATCACTTTTCTTTTTCAATCCTTTTTCAACAACTTTTACTTCATCACAGCCCATTTCAAGGTCAAATTCTGCACCTTCATATCCTTCGGCAAGCACTAAAACACGATAATTACCCTGACATAATTTTTCAAAAACAACAGCCTCACCATCCTGTGTTTTATATGAAATTACTTTACCGTCTTTCAAGAGTTTGACTACAGCACCCTTAATTAGGTTGCCACTTTCGCTGTCCTGGATTTTCATAGTTAATCTACCGTCACAGCAAGGTTCGTCTTCTAATTTAAGCATGTTTCTATTAACTGTTTTTTCTTCTCCGCAATTAAATTCAATGGGAAATTCAATGGCTTTATATCCTTCCATTATAACATCAACACCATACTTACCTTTACAAATGCCATCAATTACAGCTTTACCTTCCTTAACGATTGCTTCTTTAATGACTTTTCCATTAAGCCATAATTTGATTTTAGCACCGTTCAATACTTCGCCTGACAGAGAATCTTTTGGAATTACTATTAAGATATTATCACAACAAGTGTCTTTTTCAAGCTTTTGCATGTAGAATGGGAATTCAAGTGTATCGTTGCAACCGAGAGTAAAATCTTCTTCTGCTGATTTGTATCCTTCTGCAATGAATGTGAATTGATATTTACCTTCACATAGGTTTGATATAATCAGAGCAGATTCGTGTACAGTTTCCTGATAAACAATTTTATCCCCAAACCAGATCTTTACAAGAGCACCTCTGATTAATTCTCCTGATTCTTTGTCTTTTGGAGCAACAATTACTACACCATTGCAACAACTGTCATCCTGAGAAGTTTTTTCGAGTTCTTTTGTAATTTGTACTTTTTGGTTGCATTCAACTTTTACTTCAAATCCAATTGATTCATATTTGTCACTTACTAAATCAATGCGATATTCTCCCATACACAAACCGGTAAACTTACTCTTCCCATTCTCGGAGTTTTTCTTAGTTAATAATTTACCGTTTTTCCATAATTTCGTTAATATATTGTTGAGACTTTCACCATTTTCTTTGTCTTTAATTGTTACTTCGATTTCACCATCACAGCAAGAATCTTCCAAAGATCTGATTAATGCTTTGTGAGTTTCTACTGTATCATTGCACTCAAGTTCCAAATTGAATTCCTTTGCACCGTATTGTTCGTGATGCATTGAAAAGCCGTATTTGCCGGGGCAAAGTCCACTGAAGCTTACCATACCGCTTTCACTTGTTTTCTTGTCAGATACTTGTTTTCCGTCAACCCACAGCTTGCATAGGACGTTTGAAATAGCTGAATTAGTTGCAGAATCCTTTGCGAAGATATATACTATACCATTGCAACAGCTGTCGCTATTTGTTTTTTCTAAAATTTGCTTGGTAATGTTTAAAGTATCACTACAGTCCATAGTGAAGTTAAATTCTTCACCAAAGTATCCCTCTTTTAAGTATGATATTTGGTATTCACCATCGCAAATTCTTTCAAAGGCAGCTTTACCATCAGCGTTAGTCATTAATTCTCTGATTTTTGAAGAACCTTTCCATAGACGGGCTTTAACGTTTTCCACAGGGTTACCGGTGAGTGAATCCAACACAGTGAAGTTGATTATACCGTTACAACATGAATCATCTTCGGAGAAGAGCATTTCAAAATCCAGTGATTTTGATTCTCCATCTTCCATTGCAAATTCCTTCTCAATAACTTTGTAGCCGTCTTTTGCAAGACGTACCCAATATTCTCCCGGGCATACATGTTCGAATACAATTTTTCCAGATTCATTAGTTTTGGCTTTTCTTATTAATTTATCAGCACGGTTCAGGCGGACTTCAACATTAGGGATTAACTCGTCGTTAATGTTTTTTACGTTAACTTCCAGGATTCCGGTACAAGTAGAATCATGAAGCAGTTTAACTCCTACTTTTTTGTTGTCTTTTCCCTGAACAGCGTCAGTTACAGGTATTTCAAAAGGTGCAAAATCCTCATGGTCAATTCTCAGCTTCAAATTATCCTGTCTTTCGGGTAAACCTGATAAGCTGAAATATCCATCTTCATCGGTAGTATCTTTGTCTATCAATCCCTGAATACCGCCACTGGTAAATACCTGAAGAATGGCTCCGGGAACCGGAATATCCTGCTCGTCCAGTATTTGACCTGCAATATCACTTGTTTGGTCAACAGGTGCAGAGGTGTTATCCTGGCAAGCATAACCAATTAATAGCATAGCTATAATTGCAGGTAGAAATATCATATAAAAGTGTTTTAATCTGTTCATTTTACACTCCGGTAAATTTATTTTTTAAAAATTGTACATACATATTAAATTAAATAACACATAAAGCGCATTTTGGTTGCATAAATTAACAAAATTTATTTAATTATCAATAGATAATTTTAGTCAACAGTCGACAGTCGTTAGATAATTACTAATTACTAATTAAAACCCTAAATGCCTAAATGTCTAAACCTCTAAACACCTAAATGTTTTTCGGCATCAATTTGTACAAAGCTGATTTTAGTTCACTTATGGTAGCTTTATCAACGAAATCATAGAAATCCCGTTCAAATTCATCAGCTTTTTTTGGTTCAAATAATATTGCCAAATGCAACCAATGTGCTGATTGAGCAATATCTCCTCTTTTAATATATAGTTTGCTTTTATGGTAATATCCTTCTGTCCATTCGGGACTCAGACTTATAACATTTTCAAATGCAATCAGAGCTTCGGCTGTTTCGTCGGTTTCCATATAAGTCGTACCCAAATCAAGCCAGCATTCAATATTACCCGGTTCGAGTCCGACAACTTTTTTGTAGCAAAATATTGCTCCTTTGTTATTGTCCATGTTGTAAAGCAAGTCGCCTTTAGCATACCATAATTCTGAGTTTTTCTGATTGAAGACAAGTGCAGAATTATAATCTATGAGAGCTTCTTCATAACGTTCGAGTGCATCATAGCAAACTCCTCTTCCGAAGAATGCTCCAAAATGTTTTGGGTTGAAATTCAGTAGATGACTGTAATATGCTATTGCTTTCATGTAGTCACCTAAGTCTGTATAGGTATTTGCGATATTGTATAATGTATCCATATCATCCGGCTTAAACTTAGCCGCTTCCAAGTAGCTTTCCAAAGCTTCGTTTAGTTTACCTGTCAAGGCAAGGCAATTTCCTTTGCTGTACCATCCCAGATGGAAATCCTCTTTAATGGCTAATGCCATATCGTAGCAATCAATTGCTTTCATATATTGAAGATTCATCTGATAAGCCAAACCTTTATTGTGCCAGCATGAGACATCATAAGGATTTTCATTAATTGCAAGGTCATAATATTCGATTGCCTGATTGAATTGCGAAAAGTTTTGATAGCAGATACCTAATTCAATATAGCAGTCACGGCGATAGCTGTCATTTTCACTCAGGTATTTGAAAATCTCTATTGCAGATATATATTTCTTATTTGCGCTCAAAATTACCGCTTTGTGAAACAGTGCTTCCTCACTTGTTGGGTCGTACCTCAAAGCTTCATTGATAGTGTTTAAAGATTCACGGAAACTTCCTTTGTTTTCTAAAGCAATTGCCTTGTTTGTCATCGTTTCGCAATCGTGAGGATTTAAAGCCAATGACTTATCGAAAGCTTCAATTGCGGCGGTAAAGTTATTGAGGTTATTGAGTACAATTCCAAGTTTTTGCCATGCATCAGATGAATAGGGTGCAAGTTCGGTCCAAAGTCCGCAGAAATCTTCTGCTTCTTTGAATTTATTTCTTTCGACACAATAATAAACTATATCTTCGACTGTTTCAAGTCCGGGCAGGTCTATTGGCTCATCCTGTTCCTCCCGATGGAACCCTTCGCTGTTAACCGTTGACCATTGTTCGTTAATCCTTCTTCCTTCTCCTTTTTCCATTCTTCCTTTTCCCATCCACCTTTTTTTTCGAATAGCACGGCTATAGCGGAGGATTTGTTCCTCCATCTCGTCGCTTTTATAATTTTCCCCGAAATCCTCGTAATCTGCAAAACTCATCTATGTTCCTAATTTTGTATTTTTCAAATTTTTTACAATTTTACAATAATAATATTTTTACAATAATAATAATAGAAATTTAGAATTCAAAGACTTAATTATTCACAAATTATTTTCATAACAATCCAAATATTATTAAATTGTCAATTATTTTTAATATATATATTGATTTTTATGAATACTGATGCATTTTTTACGATTACTTATGGTTTGTTTATTTTAAGCTCCAAAGATGGAGATAAGTATAACGGACATATCAATAACACCTGTTTTCAGGTTACTGCCCAGCCGGCTCAGTTTGCTGTTTGCACTCATAAGGATAATCTTACTACAGATTATATCAAATCAAGTAAAGTATTCTCAATATCTATCATTCAGGAAGATGTTGATTTGAATTACATTGGTCATTGGGGATTTAAGTCAGGCAGAGATATTGATAAATTTAAGGATGTTCCTTATAAAGCAGGAATTACGGGTGCACCTATAGTCCTTGATAAGACTATTGCTTTTATCGAATGTTCTGTCGTTAAGGAGATTAATGTTGGTACTCATATGATTTTTGTTGGTGAAGTCAAAGATGCTGACTTTATTAACAAGGATAATCCACCGTTAACTTATGCATATTACAGAAATGTGATTAAAGGTCTTTCTCCTAAGAATGCACCAACTTATAAAATTAAGAATTACGAATTACCAATTACGATTGAAGAGGATGCACCGTCTCAAGTTTTAAGCAGACAGGAGTTAATTACGAATGAAGAGGAAGTTCCCGAACAAGTGGATAATGAGGAGTATATTTGTTCGGTTTGCGGATATGTTTATGAGATGGAGGAGGGAGACCCGACTGCAGGGATTAAGCCCGGAACTCGTTTTAGTGATTTACCTGATGATTGGGTATGTCCGATTTGCGGAGTCGGGAAGGATATGTTTCATTTGGTTTGATTTTCTGCAAGGAGTTATTTACTAATTGATAATTTTTAATTAAACACCTAAAAGCCTAAAAGTCTAAATGCCTAAGCCCCTAAATTAAAAATTTGAGCAAATTTACTACTAAGAATATCTTAAAAATTCATTATATTACAATTTAATATAATTCGCATATAATTTAAAATTGTTAAAAGGTGATGGTTATGAAAAATCTATTAAAGGCGAGAAAATATTACAGCTCAATGATTTTGCTTATTGCAATCTTGTTGAGTTGTCAAATCAGTTATTCTCAAACTTTAGAGGTTCAAAATATTGAACCCCAACGGGATAAGTTTAAAGTTGAAAATATTGTGAAGAGTAATTTATCGGATAATCCATTAAATATTCAACCTGCAAATTTAAAGAATATAGATAATTCACTAAAATGGATTGCCCCTGTTAATTATCAAACTGTTGATTCGAAAACAATTCAAAATTCATTCGAAGAATATTGGAAAGATAAAAAACCAGGGAAAGGGTCAGGTTGGAAACCTTATATGAGAAGTGAGTATTTTTGGAAACACAGGGTAGATGCTTCAGGAAATATTCCATCTGTTGTTGATTTATATGAAAAATTAGCCAATCAAAAAGAATTGGATACAAAAAAGGAAAGAACCCAGCAGGATAATCAGTGGCTGCCATTAGGACCTTCGACACAACCTACACATCCTTCATATTTGGACCCAACAGGAATTGGGAGAATCAACTGTGTCACGTTTAATCCGAGAAATGCAAATATTATGTGGGCAGGTGCGGCATTTGGAGGTGTATGGAAAAGCACCGATGCAGGAAATACATGGAAAACATTTCCATTTACCGAGTTCCTGTCAATTGGAATTTCAGATATAGCGGTTGCTAAAACATCGAATACGTACACAAATATAATATATGCGGCAACAGGAGATGCAGATGCGGCATTTGGAGGAATAAGCTGTTATACTATTGGAGTAATTAAGTCAACCGATAATGGGGATACATGGAAGGTAACAAATTTTGCAAAGCAAATTTCAGACAGAGTATTAATCAACAGATTACTTGTTGACCCGCGTGATACGAACAGAGTGTTTGCGGCAACAACACGGGGCTTGTATTTGACTGAAGACGGCGGTGATACATGGGATACTCTGACAAATGCATATACACGTGATATGGAGTTCAAGACAGATGACCCTGACCGTCTATGGGCGGCATTCTTATATGGTGACGGAACAAACTCATTTTATGGATTATATCGTGTGAATATTATACAGAGGGCAGGAAGAGACAGTGTAACATTTAACAGGGGACTTGACTTCAATTATGGTGATGTTATTAGAATGGCGGTTGCTGTGAATACGAATAATCCAACTTATGTGTATATCTTAAATGCAACAAATGGCGGAGGACTGCATTCGGTGATTTATACACCTGATGACGGGCAACAATGGTTTTATATGGCACAGACTTTAGATAATACGGTAGGAAATTACACATGGGATTTGTTGAATGCACGCGCAGATATGCCTGACAGTATAAATTCATCAAGTCAGGGATTTTATGATTTGTGTATAGCATCAAATCCTGCAAACCCAATGGATGTATATATAGGCGGAGTAAATATATTCCGGTTCAGGGCAAATAATCAGCCATGGGAGCCGATCGGCTTTTGGACAACAAGGTATGAGTCTCAGGGAGTACCATATATCCATGCAGACCATCACGACTTAAAATTCTCATCAGAAGGATTACTGTTTTCATGTAATGACGGAGGATTGAACAGATACAACTCATCAACAAAGGGATGGAAGGACTTAAGTAAAGGACTTGAAGTAACACAGTTCTATCGAATTCACAGCTTCAGGAATGATCCCGGTCTTGTAATATGCGGGTCACAGGATAATGGTACAAGTATTTATAAAAACAATCAGTGGAATTATGTACGTGGAGGAGATGGAATGGACTGTTGGATTGACCCATTTGACGGACAGGTTATGTACAGTTCAATTTATTATGGAGATTTTGCAGTATCAAGAAATGGCGGTGCTTCGTTCAGTCCATTACTTGACACAACAAAAACTAAGGAGAAAGCTGCATGGGTTGCTCCATTTGCAATTGACCCTGTAATTCCCGATAATATATTTGCCGGATATGAAAACCTTTGGAAAGCAGGAAGAAAGGGTGCAGACCCATTTGTTAAAATTTCAAATTTTACCGATGGTGAACCGATAAGGCATATAGCAATTTCAAGAGCAAATCATGATGTGATTTATGTCATTAAACCTATGGCAATATGGTTAACGACAAACGGTGGAGGCGAATGGAAAACTGTTGTAACAGGTAATGGTGACTTAGGTTTGACTTCAATAGCAATTGACCCGAAAGACCCGCTTATATTCTGGTTTACAAGAGGTGCTTTTGTTGAAGGGGAACAGGTCTTTTACTATAATAAGGGTTTAACAAAATATGCAGAGGGTATTCCAAACGTACCTGCGTCAATAATTGTTCACAACAGGAACAGTAAAAACAATCAGTTGTTCGTAGGTACTGATGTAGGAGTATACTTCAGGGATGACGATATGGAAAAATGGGAGCCTTACGGACAAGGTTTACCAAATGTAGTTATTCAGGACCTTGATATTCACGAAGCAAGCGGAAAACTAAGAGCCGCTACATTCGGTAGAGGTCTCTGGGAAGTTAAGATTATTGACTGTGTTATTGACCCGCCAAAAGTTTTACTAAGCAAAGCTAATAAAATCTGCGATGGAGACTCAGTTGTTATATCTGTAGAAGGAGATTATGTAAGTTATGAATGGACAACAAGCGAAACTTCAAAAAGTATTACGGTTTGGGAAACAGGTCTATATACTGTAACAGTAAAAGATGACAAAGGATGTGTTGCAACATCTGAAGACATCACTGTAACTGTAATTAAACCGCCAAATGTAACTATTAAAAATTCATTGAGTAAGAACTCATTCTGCGAGGGAGACAGTTTAAAGCTCGATGCAGGACCTTCATTAAATTTCCAGGATTTTGAATGGTCAAATGGAAAAATGGGTAAGTCAATTTACGTTAAGGAATCAGGAACATTCACAGCAACAGGAATAACAAGGGAAGGTTGCAGAAAAACTTCACCTGTATTTGAAGTTTTCACAATAGCCGCTCCTGAACAACCGGCAATATGGAGAGAGGTTAATACTCTGACATGCTCAGTAGAAGCGAATTCGTATGCATGGCTCTTCAACGACCAAAAAATTGCCGGAGCAGTAGCAAGGGAATACACTGCAAAAGCAAGCGGTAATTACAAAGTTATGATTACTAACGAAAATGATTGTGCTAATATGTCCGAACCTATGTATGTTCAAATTGTAGGTGTGGAAGATGAATTAAATTTAAAAACGACAATAAACCTGCATCCGAATCCCACAGCGGATAAATTTACACTTGAAATAATTCAGAATACAAGTAATATCAATCAGTTGCAGGCATCAGTTGAGATAAAAGACATACTAAGCAATACTGTTATCAAAATTCCTGATTTCACAATTGGGGAGAGGTATATTGATGAGATAAGCTTACAGCAGTTACCGGCAGGAATATATTTTGTAAATACCAAAATTGGAAATGAGATGTTTGTGAAGAAGATAGTGAAGCATTAAGTTGAAATTTTCAAAGATATTATTAAAATTGCAATAGAAATGGAAGAAGAATAATATCAAAAAATAAAATAATGCAATTGACTTTTTATTAAATCGTTTGAAAAATAAAATAAATACGGAAATAAGATGGATTCATTAAAACAGAGAATTACGGTTAATCCTGAACAATGTGGTGGACAACCATGTATAAGGGGAATGTTTATCAGGCTAGTTGATATATTGGATTTATTAAGTACAGGTCTAACATTTAAAGAAATAATACAAGAAATGCCTGACCTTGAATTCGAAGATATAAAATCGGCTGTTTCATTTGCACGTAATCGTTTAAATCATCCGGTAATAGTAATATGATTATTTGGCTCGATGCCCAGTTATTCCCATTAATTGCAAGATGTAGGGGTTCAAAATGTTGAACCCCTACTTCAAATTTAATTAATATAATTATTTCCATTATACAATATATTACATCAAAATACTTTATTAATTTTAAAGATTGATTATTTACAATTATGTTGGACATTAAATGAATTTGAATAAAAATATAATCTTAGTTATTGTATTGACTTTGTTATTTAGCACATTATCATTTGCAAAAGATACTAAACAAATTGGGGAAGCATTACAAAAAATTGATGCGTTGAAGAACCCAACCTTTGAGCAGATAACGCAGATATACAACGAACACTGGAACAGCTTTGAAGGTATTAATAACCCGGGCAAAAAGAAACCGGCAGGGTGGAAGCAATATAAACGTTGGGAACACTTTTGGGAAACACGATTAATGCCTGATGGCAGAATCCCAAAAGGAAGTATGGTTTTGAATGAATGGGAAAACTACTTAAGTACTGTTAAAGGAAAAAATGAGAAAATGCAATCCCAAACATGGCAGTTGTTGGGTCCCGTGAATGAACCCGGGGAGTATAATGGTTCTCGTAAACAGGGCTTAGGCAGAATAAATGTTGTTAGGTTCGATCCGAACAATCCAAATATCATCTGGGCAGGAACAGCAACAGGAGGTGTCTGGAGGTCTTCGGATTTGGGGCAGACATGGACTACGTTTCCATTCACAAACTTTTTGTCACAGGGAGTTTCGGATATTGCGATTTATCCTAAAAGTCCCGGAGTTATTTATGTAGCTACAGGGGATGATAACGGAACGTATGGTACAGGAGATAATTTCTATAGTGTAGGTCTAATCAAATCTTATTATGGCGGTCTTATGTGGGAAACCACTAACCTTTCAAAAGAATTAGCAGATAAATATGTTATAAGCCGTGTGCTGGTGCATCCGGATAACTACAATATTGTAATTGTAGGAACGAGTGCAGGAATATTAAAATCAACTGACGGAGGTAAGACCTGGGAATCGAAATTAGCAAATTATTATATTAAAGATATGGAGTTTATGCTCGATGACCCGAACGTGATTAATGCAACATCATTTTCAAATGTCGGGCAAGCAACATTCTTTAGGTCAACCGACAATGGTAATACTTGGGATGTAATTCAAAACGTATCCGGAGCAAGCAGAATTGCAATAACAGTAAGTGAAAGCAATCCTGATAAAGTTTGGGCGATAGCTTCAAGAGCGGGATATTCGAGTTTTCATTCCTTCCATATCTCAAGCGACAGAGGAGCAACCTGGGTAAGGATGCTGGATTATACAATATCTGCAAATATTTTAGGCAGGTGGGAGGGAATTGATGGTGATTCTCTTGTTGGTCAGGGAAATTATGATTTATGTCTTGCTGTGAATCCGAATGATGAAGACGAAATTTTTGTCGGCGGAATAAATATATGGGAAAGCGATGACGGAGGAAACAGTTTTAAACGAGCATCATCATGGGTTGATGACTCTCAGACTATTCCTTATGTACATGCCGACCAACATGATTTGGCTTTCAAACCATCAACAAACACATTATTTGTCACCAATGACGGTGGTATAAAATATACTAATGATTTTGGTAAAAAATGGACGGATATTACAGATGGAATGTCTATAACGCAGTATTACAGAATAGGTCAATCAAAGACAAATGAGAACTTAATAATTGGAGGTTGCCAGGACAACGGAACTAATATGCTGAATGATACCGGTTGGGTGCATCTACAGGCAGGTGACGGAATGGAATGTGCTATAAATCCAAATGACAATAAAAAGATGTTTATGACATTTCCTTATGGTGATTTATATTTTTCAACCAACTCAGGAAGTAGTTTTAAGGTATCACTTGAAGCAGACAATTTAGGAGAAAGTGCCGGATGGGTAACTCCATTTGTGATTGATGAAAATAATCCAAATGTGATGTATATTGGATTTCAGAATATATATAAATCAAGTGAAGGTGGTAAAAGAGGTACATGGCAGAAAGTTGGTAATTTCAATAATATAGTATTCCGTTCAATGGCTATAGCACCGGGAAATTCTAATGTTATATATGCGGCAACGAATTATAATTTGTATGTATCAACAGATGCAGGAGCTACGTGGAATGAAAAATATTATTCACCAAGAGTAATGACTTACATTGCAGTTGACCCATACAATTCAGACAGGTTGTGGATTACACTCGGTGATTTTAATGATGGCTATAAGGTTTTGGAATTAAATGATACAGTCGTAACAAATATTTCGGGAAACCTTCCAAATGTTCCGGTAAATTGTATTGTATATCAAAAGGATTCTCCGGACAGATTATATATAGGTACAGATATCGGAGTATTCTACTCTGATTATAATTCTGCATATTGGGAGCCATATGGAGACGGAATGCCTAATTTGATTATAAATGAACTTGAAATATTTTATCCTACTAAAAAATTAAGAGCGGCAACTTACGGGAGAGGTGTTTGGGAAACAAAAATTCTGGATTGCAATATGGCTCAACCTACTGTAAAGTTTATTGGAGAAACGGATTTATGTCAGGGTGATACTGTAATTCTGGAAGCAGAAGAAGGTTTCCCAAAATATGAGTGGTCCAGCGGAGATACTACCCGGATAATTAATGTAACGAAAACCGGTTCGTATTCAGTAAGGGTTTTCAATGACAATGATTGCTTCGCAAATTCACGAGCTGTTCAGGTTACTTTCAAATCGGTTCAGGATATGAAAATACTTGGTTTCCCAGGCAGTCCCGGATTTTGCAAAAATGATAGTGTCAGAGTATCTGCTTCATTGGGTTTTGTTGAATACAACTGGTCAACAGGACAAACAGGAAGGACGATTTATATATCTATGCCGGGGATATACTGGGTTAAAGGAAGAGCAAACAATGGTTGTGAAAAAACATCTGAAGAAATCTATTTTGGTGAATTAGATGACCCTCCAATACCAACGATAGAACAAATTGGGAATACTTTAAGTGCAAACACGGCGGAAGTTGTAGCTAAATCATATAAATGGTATTTAAATGATACATTTATAAGTGGTGCAACTGCAAAGGACTATTTGATTACAGAGGATGGTATATACAAAGTGGAGGTAATAGATTCTAACGAATGTAAATCAATTTCTGAAGAGTTCAATGCCATTCTTGGTGTAGAAAATTCAACGGTTGACGCAAATTTAAAAATATTTCCAAATCCGGGTGAAGATGTATTTAATTTTCTAATAACTTTTGAATATTCTACAATGGCAGAACTTTCAATATCGAATCTGTTAGGAACTGAAATTATCAATTTATTGATTCCGATTAATAAGGGTTCGGATAATTTGCAAAAAATAAATTTGAGCGGTTATCCATCAGGAGTTTATATAGCAGAATTGAAAATCGGTCAGAAGCGGATTTTTACAAAACTAATTAAGAATTAGAATGATTTGAATTTATAGCTCTTAACTTTAAAACTTTATACTTTTTAACTTTCAACTTAAAAAAATGATTGCACAACTTAAGGGAAAAATAGGGACGAAATCGGCGACAGAAGTTGTTATTGACTGTAACGGAGTAGGCTATCAGGTTATGACTTCTTTGAATACATCACAGCATTTGCCTGATGAAGGAATGGAAGTTGTTATCTTCACATTACTGATACCCAGGGAAGATTCCTTAACATTATATGGCTTTTGGAACAAAGCTGAAAGAGAAGCTTTTAAAGTATTGATATCAATATCAGGAATTGGTCCAAAATCAGCATTGGGTATATTGTCTTCAATTTCGGTAGAGGAACTACAACTCATCATTTTACAGGGGAATTTGCATGCTTTGCAGAAACTTCCCGGAATAGGTAAGAAAACAGCAGAAAGATTGATGCTGGAACTGAAAGATAAAATCGATAAAATGGGTGATATGGATTCGAGCTCTGTTGGTTATGAGCAAAATCTAATCAAACAGGAAGCTTTGTCGGCGTTATTAACCTTGGGTTATTCAAGAGTTTTAGCTGAGAAGTCCATTAGAAAAGCCCTTGATGAATTAGGTAACAATGATACTTCTGCTGAAAAGTTAATCAAATTTGCCTTAAAATATGCTATAATGTAAATTTAATTTATCATTTTTTTTGAAAATCGAATAATTATTGAAAATTGTAAAATTGAAAATTAAAACATGGTTCTTGTTATACCTGAAATACGATTGATTGAAGGAAGGTGTCTTTTATACATCAAAGGTGAAAAAGATACTGAAAAACTATATTCAAGGTTTGCTGAAGAACCATCTCAGCTTTGCTGTCTTCTACGCCGTGAAAATGCTAAGTCAATTCATATAACAATTAATGATGAGTTTCTCACAGAAGAAGATACCAAGCAGATTGTAAACCTTGCTTCTTCGGTAGATATTCCAATACAGGTATCAGCAAATTTCAGAGATTTAGAGCAATGTGAATATTTACTAAATAATGGTGTTTTCAGAATATTTCTATGTTTGTTAAATCAATATAAATCATATAAGATAAGCGATTTAATTAAGAAATATACTCCATCAAGGATTTCTGCAAAGATTGAGATACAGGATGGGAAGCTTCTTTGCAATAAGCCAAAGGATATGTCACTCGAAGGTTTTATACATCAGCTTAAGGAAATTGGATTTCAGAGAATACTTTATATTGACAGAGATGTTTTAAAAAGTGCAAAGTCTTATGATTATGAATCAATAATAGATTTGATTTCAAATTTAAAAATGAAAATCACGTTATATGATGGAATTAATAATGCTGTCGAACTTATAAAACTTAATGATTATATTAAATATGGAATTGACTCAGTGATATTAGGTGAAGCATTATATAATAATTATTTCCCCTGTCAGAAAATTTGGCGGATGGCAGAAGCTGAATTAGAACATTGAAGAAATATTTTGAATTTTAGTGATATGAGAATCTTAATTGTACTAATAATAAATCAATATTATCCAATATTTTGAGAGGAGATTTTTATGAAAATATTATTTATTAGTCTCATCAGCTTAATTATATTTTCTAATATTTACGCCCAAACAAATGATAAGCAAAAAGCGAGAGAAATACCTGTTGACAGCATGGATTCAAAAATGCTAAAAAACTTTGAAAACAGGGACATTCCATTTGAGTATCCTACTTCGGCTTCTGTAGATATTCCTGAAGGACTAAAGAAATATTTGAACAAAATAGTTGAGTATATGAAGGAATATCCCGGGGCAGTTTTGGGGATAACCGGTCATTCAGACGACCAGGGTAAGATGAAGGAAAACCATGAAAGGTCTTTAAAAAGGGCTCAGTTAGTATCAGATTACATGATTTCAAAAGGAATTCCATCATCAAGACTTCTCCCTGTGGGAAAAGGTTCTATTGAGCCAATTGCATCTAACAAGACCGAAGAAGGCAGAAGAAAAAACCGCCGTGTTGAAATTAGAATTGTTCCGAGTGCCAATATGAAACGAAGATAGTTTTTATTAATTAATATTTTGTTATTATGAAAAAGAATATTGTATTTGTTTTAATCGGTATTTGCTTATTGCTTTTCATATCATGTTCTACATTTTCAGGAAGGAAAAAAGTTCCTTTAGTTCTGAATGGTGTAAAAACATTTCACTATCCGACATCTGAATCCGTTGAGCCAAGTGCTGATATTCTTGATTATCTTTATTCTGCAACTTTTCATCTTAAAGAAAATCCTTCGATAAGAATTAACATAATCGGACATTCTGACAATACAGGTTCATACGAGGAGGACATTAACAAAGCTATAAAAAGAGCAGAAAAATGTTACGATTATCTGCTAAGTTTAGATATTGAAAAATACAATATAATGTATAGTGGAATGGGCAATATGTCTCCTGTTTCAAGAGAAAATACTGATGAGGCAAAAGCCAAAAACAGGAGAATTGAGATTAAGTTTGTTACAATGGAATAATTTGTTCTGATATAATATTTCAAAGCAAAATATTAAAAAGCGAAGAACCAATATCAAATTTGGATATGGTGTCTTCGCTTCATAATTTTTGACAAGATTTAAGCTAAACTTCGAATCTCCACCAAAGGTCTATTACGGGTAATACATAACTTGTTTTATCCAGTGCATAATATCCAAGACCAAGTTTCAATCTGAAAGTTTCCCATCCAAATAAAACAGCGGCACCTGGTCTTATACCCTTGAAGGTAATATCATATGCCAAATCACCAACAAATTTAGTTTTGTTAGAAATACTGTATTCAAGACCGGCAGAAACAGTAGTCCCTGTTACGTTGCTTGATGTTTCAACATCTTCAATATCAGTATCGCCTGTGAAATAAGAATATGTTCCACCTAAATGCAATATCAAACTCTCACTAATATTTGTTGAATATGTAACAAAAGGTTGAATTGCATCAAAAGAAATATTATCATCTCCCATATCAAATAAGCTTTTCATATCAAAATGAAGGTAGGTTGCACCAACGGCTAATGCACTTTCCTTTTCCTTGATTATACTTACTTTTGCGCTTGCATTATAAATCTGCAGGATAAATAGAAGTAAGTTTGTTTCCAATTGAACATTATCTGTAATACCATAAGCAATAGGTCCAAGTCCTATCATAAATTCACCGGAATTTAAAGTGTAACCGGTTTCCATCCATACATTAGAAGTTATCGGACGACCTTTGAAGCCTTCCTGAGATTGAACTCCTAAAGTAAAAATAAAAAACACCAAGAAAGCTAATAATACATTTTTCATAAAACTCCTTTGATAATTTTGTAAATAAATCTATACATAAGATAACACTAAATAAATTCAAAAAAAGAAACCTCATAGATAATTCATCCATGAGGTTTTCAAATTTAGCAAAAATTTTGTAAAAAAATACTATATTAATTATTCCTTTACAATTAATCCAAGGACTCCACCACTAACGGTCATTGTAACAATCGTACTCCAAAACCAACCGGCTGCTAAAGCATAAGGTATCGGCATGTAAGCATAAGTACCGTAACCCATTCCTGCACCGACAGCAACCCCCCAAGATAATCCGTAAAGAATTGCATTTTTTAAACTTTTTGGTGAAACGAATTTCGAATAAATTAGCACAAAGAAAAATGAGCTAATGGCTGACGCCAAATATCCAACCCACCATTTCATTTCAGCCATAGGTCTCCAAAGAGATTCAGTTTCTTCGTAAATACCCATGAGAATTAGTGAGTTTGATATCCAGTCAAGTATTCCGATTGCAATGAATACCAATACCCATGCAATAATGATTTTTTTCCACATAAAACTACTCCTTAATAAATAATAATAAACTGAGGTTTTTTACCCCTTAAATTGTCATTTTTTTAATCTACTAAGAACAAAAATTAGTCTTCTCTTTCTCTGATGTCTGTACTCTAATTTGAAACGGTTTTAACTAAATAATTTATAAATAAATATGAAAAATCACTTTTTTGATAGTTGCATTTAGCAAAGATAAGTTGATAATTTAAAAAATCAAATAATTATTTAAAAATATTTCTTCTTTTAAAGTTCATTTTTTAATAATTTAGATAATAATTTTTCTCAGAATTGGATTTGGTTATGGATAATAGCATCAAAACAATAGTGATTATCATTTTTCTGATATTAGTTTTATATCTGATGTCTGCACTTTCAAATCTCTTGATACCGTTAGTACTGGCTGTTCTTTTTGCCGCATTATTTCAGCCATTGACAATGAAATTATCGAAAAGTAAATTGCCGAATTGGTTTATTTTACCAATAATTATTATCATAACCCTTGGAATATTTTTCGGAGTATTAAATATTATTATCAGTACAATCAATCAAATTGGAGACCAACAGGAGTTTTTGCTTCACAGGTTAGAAATTCGAGCTGAGGAATTTTTAATTTGGGTAAACTCTAAATTCGGTTTCCATTTTACAACCGGGAATATTTTTGAGAAAATAAATTTGAAATTCAATTCCGGCTGGATTTCTTCAACTGCCGGTGGGTTGGCTTCCTCGATTGGTTCATTTACCGGTTCTTTTTTGATGTTTTCTTTATACTTTGTTGTATTAATTGCCGGCATGAGCAATTTCCATAATTATGTTGAATATATCGCTGCTGATAAAAAAGAGGTTTTTTTCGATTATGCCGAAAAATTACAAAGTTCAATACTTAAATATATTATAACAAAATTTTTTATTAGTTTGACAACAGGTATTCTGGTGTTTTTAATTTGCGTGGCATTTGGAGTCAAATTTGCTGTCTTTTGGGGATTCTTCACTTTCACCTTGAACTTTATTCCTTCAATCGGTTCGATAATTTCAACTATACCACCTATTTTAATGGCTGTCGTACAATATGATAGCTTTCAAACTCCATTATTGATGTTGCTGATTCTTATTGCAATACAATTTTCAATCGGTAATTTAATTGAGCCAAAGATTATGGGTGATAAATTGAAACTTAATACTTTGACTGTTATATTCGGTTTGGTTTTTTGGGGATATATATGGGGAATTCCGGGTATGGTTCTATCTGTTCCGTTGATGGTATTGTTGAAGCTGTTATTTGAAAATTCTCCTTCCCTTAGCATAGTTGCAAGAATTATGAGTTCTCCCGATAAGAAGGCAAAGTAAAAAGTAGAATGTAAAAAACTATACTCTTTTACTTTCTACATTCTACTCAGATTGATTTTTATCTTTAAACCAAGAAATC
>CAZEHW010000027.1:0-20813 GCA_964511865.1 uncultured Hyphomicrobiales bacterium
ATGACAGTATTAAAAAATATAAAAGTTAAAGATTTAAGCAAAGGTACTGAACCTTTGGTAGAGTTGGATCCTCAGGATTTTATGCCATTACCGGCTCCTTATGATAAATTGGAAGAACAACCCGGATTTCGAAGACTGAAAGAAGCTGAGAAAAAAGATAATGTGGTAAATCTTGATGGTGTGCTTATTGGTGGACTTCCAAAACCAAAGTCGAAAGAAGAAGAACAAAAATATATTGATGCCTTTATTTTAGGGATTAAGAAATTATTTACCAAAGAGGACAACTGGACATTTTTACAGCCATTGGTTCTTTCTATGGAGCATTGTGCACAATGTCAAAGCTGTTCCGATGAATGTCCAATTTACGAAGGTAGTGGCCATCAGGAAATTTATCGTCCTACTTTCAGGGCAGAAGTATTAAGAAAGCTATATTTCAAATATGGTAAACCCGGTAATAACTTAATGAGAAAATTCCAGCATGGAGATATTGAAGTTACCTGGAGTTTAATTTCCCGATTATATGAGCTTTCATACCGCTGTACTTTATGCAGACGCTGTGCACAAGCATGTCCTATCAGTGTTGATAATGGACTTATTTCAAGAGAACTGAGAAAATTGTTTAGTCAGGAACTTGGATTTTATACACGTTCCTTACATGAAAAAGGTACAGTACAACATCTTCAGGTTGGCTCGAGTACCGGTATGAATGACCTGGCTGTCAAGGATAATATTGAATTCATTGATGAAGATATTTCCGAAAGAACAGGGTTAGATATTAAAACTCCATGGGATAAAGTCGGGGCTGAAGTTCTTCTCATACACAATGCGGGAGAAATAATTGCTTGGCCTGATAATCCAGGAGCTTTTGCGTTCATTTTGGAAGCGGCAGGAATTTCGTGGACTATGTCAAGTGAAATTACAGGTTATGACGGAGTTAATTATGGCTTGTTTTATGACGACATTCAGTATGCGAGAATTTATGCTAAGCACATGGAGATTGCAAAGAAATTAGGTGTTAAATGGGTTCTTATGGGAGAATGCGGACATGAAAGTAAAGCAATGGCAGCTATTGGTGATAGAATTAATTCTTCAATTCCTCGAGTACCTGCCGTTACTTTCCTTAAGGATATCGTTTTTGGTGGGAAGATAAAATTTGACCCTATGAAAAATAATTTTCCGGTTACATTGCATGACCCCTGCAATCTTGTAAGAAGTATGGGTGTTGTAGAACCGCAAAGAGAAATTCTTAGATATCTTGCTCCAAAATTCAGGGAAATGGAACCTCATGGTGTCAGAAATTATTGTTGTGGCGGCGGCAGTGGTTTTGCTATAATGCAGCAATACAATTTTGCTGACTGGAGAATCCAGATAAGTGGCAGAAGAAAATTCAAGCAGATTCTTGATGCTTTTGCCAACGAAGATCCATCTCCTGATGTTCCTAAATATGTTTGTGCTCCCTGCTCTAATTGTAAAGGACAAATCAGGGATTTATTCCAATTTTACGGGGCAACTGAGAAAAGTGGGATTTATTATGATGGTCTTGTTGAGTTGATTGTTAATGCTATGGTTGATATAAAAGGACCATTTATTGATTTTGAAAATAAGATGTAGCTTTTTTCAGCTTATAGATGTTAGAAGTTAGATATTAGCTGAAGGCAGAAAGCAAAAAGGTTGAAAGCAAATTTAGAAGAAGAAAATAAATACCAATTAATTGGAGAATAAAATGGCAAAAAAGATTTTAATAGTAGATGACGAAGATGATGTTCTTGTATATTTCAATGCATTATTTACAGATAATGGTTTTAATGTGATTCAAGCTAAAAATGGAATTGAAGCAATAAAAAAAGCTAATGAAGAAAAGCCGGATTTGATTACTCTTGACATTACAATGCCGGAAGAATCTGGTGTTCGATGTTATAAAGAATTGAGACAAGGCGAATCTACTAAAAATATACCTGTTATTATTGTTTCAGGTGTTGACCCTAATTTTAAAGAGTTCATTAGTAGTAGAAAAAATTTAGCAGCACCGGACGCATATTTTGAAAAGCCTGTGGATAGTAATGAGATTTTACAGAAAGTAAATGAGATTTTAAAATAAGGAATAGCAGGGGTTCAAAATCTTGAACCCCTACTTTAATAATTTTTTTACCATTTCGATTAATTCATCTTCCTCTACCGGTTTTGAAATATATCCATCGGGTGGAGGAACTTTTTTTCTTGTTGAAATAAATGTCCGGAAATCGTCTGAAATACCTGTGATAATAATTATAGGTATATTTTTCCAATCTTCATTATTCCTAATTGCTCTGTAATACTTAACACCTGACATTTCGGGCATTGTAATGTCAAGAGTAATCAAATCAGGGTTTTCATTCCTTAATTTATTTAATCCTTCTTCTCCGCTTTCAGCAGTAATAGCCTGAAAACCATTATCCTCCAACAATGTTGAAAAAAATATTAGTGTATCAGGTTCATCATCAATAATTAATACCTTTTTTTTATCCATGTTAATACCCTTTTGATTATTTGAAATCTCTTGATGATAAGGCAATACTGCGTTTCGGTATGCTAACTTTAAAAGCCGAACCGACTCTTTGTTCCGATTCAATTTCGATTTTACCGCCATGTGCTGTAATAATTTTATTAGCTATGAACAATCCAAGACCAGTACCTTCACCGCCTTTTGATGAAAAGAATAAACTGAAAGCTTTTTCGCGTGTTTCCTGATCCATCCCTATTCCGTTATCGGAAATTAAAAAATAAATATCTTTGTCTTTGTCATACATTTCAAACCGGACTTTGTGTTTTTCTTTATTTTTGTCTATACGGCAAGCGTCTATTGAGTTTTCCAGAAGATTTACTAATAAAGCTCTGATTGCTTTTTTATCGCAATCAAAGTCTCCTGCTTCTTTATTAAAGTTTGTTTCAAGCTCTATTCCGAGTTCCAAAGCTTTATCTTTAACAACCTCATAAGCATCAATTACTATATCGATAGCGCTAATTTGTTCCCAAAACGGTTCTCTATCCTTGGCATAGTAGAGGATATCCATAACCATACTTTTGATTCTATCCACATTTCTAAGAACCATCTGCCATCCTTTAAGCAATCGTTCTTTATTATCGAGCTCTATTCCTTTGTTAACCAGATAGATGCCACCATTCAATCCGTTAAGCAGTCCTTTTATTCCATGAGATATTGAACTGATTAATAATCCTATTGATGTCAACTGGTCTTGCAACTCACGTAATGCAGTTATATCGACACTCATTTCAATTACCCTGGTAACTTTGCCTCGGATGTCGCGAATTGGAGCTGTATGTACCATACAGTTAATGTTTCTTCCGTCTTGAGTAGTTACGACTTCTTCGTGTGTATGTATTTTTCCATCTTCAAAAGTACGACGGACAGTACATGGGTAACATTCTTCATCTCTGTGTTTGTAGACTTTATAGCATTTGCAACCAAGATATGAGCCAAACGTTTCACGGTGAAGTCTATTTGCATTTAGAATATTAAGATCATCGTCCTGGATGGAAATGAAACAAGGTCCTTCTTCAAAAAGTAACTTGTATTTTTCTTCATTTTCCTTAAATTTCTGCTGGAGGTCTTTAATGTCGGTTACATCGGTTGACATTTCCATAACAGCAACAATTTCCCCTTTTTCATTTCTGATAGGTGTAGTATTTATTAGAACAGAAATATTTTTCCCATTCAGATTTTTGACCTGTTCTTCATTTGTTCTGGGAAAGCCGTCTTTAAAGGTTTTTTCAACAGAACAGTAATCACATTTATCAGCTCTGTGCTTATAAACCTGATAGCAATATCTGTCTTGATAATCACCAAATTCATTAATAAATTTTTGATTGGCAACCAAAACCTTTAATTCAGGATTCTGCACTGTCAAATAACAGGGCATTGAATCAAAATACTGTTGATAGGGTAATTCCATTTAGGTCTCCATTTTAACCAACCTCAATAATTTTTCTTACGTTAAATAATAATGTTTCTTCATCAACCGGTTTATCCAAATAACCTTCAGGCATTGGTACGGGACGGTCATAGATTAGTCTTCTCAATTCGGGGCGTCCGGTAACAATACAAACCTTTGTTGAAGCAATATCAGGATTTTTCCTCAGATTTTCAAATACCCAACCACCGTCTTTACCTGGCATATTAATATCGAGAGTCATCAAATCCGGTCTTTCCTTAATGCAAAGGTCTATTGCAGTTTCTCCGTCAGCCGCCTGAATAACAGTTGCTCCGTTGTCTTCCAATACCATGCTGAAGTAAGTCAATATATCAGGTTCATCGTCAACAACAAGGATTTTCTTACCTGTAAGTGGCAATTTCGCGGCTTTCTCGACTGGAGGTACTTCGACAACAGTGGGTTTTTCAGGTATAATCAGTGCATTTGCAACGAGATTTACCAACTGTGTTACTTCCATACCCAATTCATAATGCTTGATGCAGTCTGTAAGCCCGTCAACACAGTTGTGGCACGACGTTACTACGATTGTAGCTCCTGTCGCTTTGAGTTGGTCAGCTTTAACTTTGGCAGACTTCAATCTTCTTGGAGTATATTCAGACATAGACATAGCTCCACCACCGCCTGTACAGCAGTAGTTTTCATTTCGATTGGGATACATTTCGCGAAAATCTTCAACAACGAGTTGAAGCAATTCTCTTGGTTCTTCATATAATCCACAACTTCTGGCATTATTGCAAGAATCATGGAAAGTGTAAGAACCCTTGTTTTTAGTTTTGTCTACCTTTATTTTACCTTCTTTAATATAATTCAGCATTGTGATTACAGAACTTTCCATGATAAAATCCTGGTTTACACCAGCCCAGTTCGGACCTTCACATCTTGTTGAACGATATCCATGACCGCATTCGGATATAACAAGTTTCTTTCCTCTAAGTTCTTTCATTTTTTCATATACCCTTAGAGCCACTGCTCCACCGAGTGCATCATCACCTGAAAATAAACCAAAATTTGTCATATCCCAACCTTCGCTGGGCATTGTCCAGTTTTCTCCTGCAAGATGAAATATTTTTCCGGCATCGGATATAGTACGCGGGTCATATTTTACTTCTCTGGGATTGATTGTATATACTACATCAGCATCCATTTTGTCAATCGGAATAACAGCTGTTGGATCGTCAAGGTCAGATTGCATTTCTTCAGACATCCATTCTAAAGTATCAATGTAATCCTCCGGTAATACTCCCATCTGGTTTCCAATTTCCCATTGGTCTTTGCTGACAACAGCAACACCCTCCGGCATTACGCCAACAGACACAAGTAAACCTCTCATAATTCTGTTGAGAGTTGCAAAATCTACTCCCATAGGACAATTTATTGAACATCGTCTGCAATTTGTGCATTTACCAAATGCAATATCTTTTAACTCTTCAAGTTCTTCATCTGTATATACACTTTTTGCACCAACCCACCATGGTAAAACCCTACCTGTCCAATCATAATGCCTTTTAAATATTTTTCTGATGCGGTCAGCTTTGTAAGCGGGAGCATAAGTCGGGTCATCGGGATTTGTTAAAACATAATGGCAACTATCTGTGCACATACCACAATGTACGCATGCGACAAGAGAGCCAACAACCTGACGGTTCAGTTTTTTGTGCATATTATCAATTAGTTTTTGTGCTTTATATGTTCTTTGTATCATATTTTTTCTCCATTTATCAAATCGTAATTATTAGTTAGTAAATATTTATGCTCTTGTCCCGCGTAATGGGAAACCACCTCTATGTCCCATTGTTTTACCGAAATAATATCGAGTTATTGGATAGTAAAGATAATGTGATATTTTACTAAAGGGAACATAAATAAGGAAAAATGCTGTCAACCAGAAATATGTCAATAAGATTGCTTCTCCATTTGCTGTGCTGTTAGGCACTGAGAAAAAAGCGAATCCCATCCAGACGGTAATCAAAGTTAAAGAGAACAAATCATCAGGAGTGCTAATAGCCCTCATGACCGGTTTTGACAGCCTTCTGTACATCCTGTAAAGACCAATAAAAAATGCCAAACCGATTATTATTTGAAATAAAGCTACTATTGTTGAATTTTCCATTAATGATGGAGTATATGGTATAAAAAACGAAAGCAAAATAGCACAAGTTACTGCTAAATGGAATATTACAAACTGAATATAAATAATAAAATGCTTTCTTGTGCTTTCCATTTCCCAAGGAGTAGCTATATTTGCCCAGGAATATATTATGCCTCTACGCTTGCTTGTGTCAGGCAAACCAGTTGCCATTTGCTTTTCTTTACCGGCTTTAAAGCGAAATAACCAGATTAACCGGGTCGTATAAACAAGAGCCATTATAATAAGTGCTATTTCCTGTAAAGTGTGTTCTGCAAAATGCAATGCTTCACTCATGTTTTCCTCCAAAATATTTTTGTAGATTTGTTTCGAACATACGATATTCCCTGTTGTCATTAGCACAAAGCAATACTTTCTTTATCGTCGTAGAGTTTGAAAGGTAATTATTAATGCTGTCGAGCATAATATTTATACATGTGTCGAAAGGTAGACCGTAGAAACCACCACCCATTACAGGAAAAGCAAGTTCAGAAATTCCTTTCTCATCTGCTTTTTTCAAAGTGTTTTCCATTGTTGTTTTTAGTTTTGAAACAAAATCGGTTTCCTGAAATTTAGGTCCAACAGCATGTATAATATATTTTGTTGATAAATTTCCTGCGGAAGATACAACAGCTTCGTTAGGTTTAACTTTCCCGATTTTTTCAAGTTCTGCCTTGATTGTAGGTCCACCTCTTGTTGATATGGCATTACCGAATCCCGAACCAAGTGAAAGGTCTTCACGGGCATAAAATACTACTGATTCAACCTCAAGAGCCGTTAAATCTCCCTTTATCAATTCAAGGTCTGTTTGATTGATTTTAAAGTTTGTGGACATTACCAACATCCTTTCATTAATTATTAATAAGTTATTTTACTATTTCAATTTATCGGTATTTAATATACTGTAATGGTTTATAAATTGTTGTCCCATTCCAAAAAACATCAATGAAAACCATGTAAAATCCAGTGCATATTTTTAATCATTGCTTAATAATCAACTGAAATTAAAAAAACAAAATCATCATTATTGCGGTACTGATTTTTTATACCTGCAATAAAAATTAAATATGCGCTTATTAATATTACGAAAGTCAGGAGAAAGCTGAAATCCGAAGTATATAGTACTTTTTCTATATATAAAAAAATATATTTTCAAATCATATATTTCTTACTGAAAATAAATATAAAAAAAATAATTATAAAAGCAAGGAATTTTTTTTGGGACTAATTAAGAAATCTTAATTACTGTAATTATTATGTGGCAGGAAAAAAAATCAAAATTGAATAAGTTATAGAATGGAGATATTCTATTTCAACTCCAAGAGAACTGCTCTGCTGAAAAACATTCGTGGTTGAACAACAACCTTGAAATTGGCTTTTTCAGCACAAGAAATTGTTTTTAAGAATTCTTTCATTTTTACATGAAATGAAGGTTCAACAATTAAAAATGTACCGCCCGGATTTAATAGTGATGCCATTTCTTTAAGAAAATTCTCAGGTTCAGGAGTTTCATGAACAAGATAAAAAGCTAAAATGAAATCAAATTTTTCTTTGAGACCGGTAGAATTGGATTCACATTTATGAAGTATAATTTTACTTTCAAATTCTGTTCCATGTATTTTCTTTTTAACAATTTCAAGCATTCCATCTTGAAAGTCTGCGGCAACGACTTTCCCATTTTTACCTACAAAATTTGCCGCAGGTATTGTAAAAAATCCGGGACCGCAACCAATATCAAGAACAGACATGCCATCCTTTATATAGTTTTTAAGTATTTTGTGTGGATTTTGTAAAAATTTTCTCCACCACTGGTCTAATATTCCGGCATGTTCGACAGGACAAACACGTTTATTTTCTTCATCACTCATAAACAAAAATCAAAATAGTATCAAATATAAAATCAAATATACGAATTTTCCTGATTTTTGTTTTTGGATTATCTAATTAAAACCACTTTTCTAATATGATTTGCTGAATCAACTTTTTATAGTCTAAACTTATTGTTCTTCATATCTTTTTTATAATTCTTGACCATTTTTCCAAATTCCTTGTCTTTCTTTCGTCGTTCTATCAAGGTTGATTCAAAATATTCGTTTTCTCTTTCAATTTTCAAATAATTTTCATAGGTTGATTTATCTATTTCCCCTTTTTCGACTGCTTCAATTACTGCACAACCAGTCTCATTTATATGCATACAATCTTTAAATTTGCAATTTTCGGAAAGCCGGTAAATTTTATCGAATGTTATTTTCAATCCACCGCTGGCATCTGCTACAGCAACTTCTCTCATGCCGGGATTGTCAATTAAAATCCCTCCTTTTTCGAGTACGAACAATTCCCTGTGACTTGTAACGTGTCTTCCTTTGTTCGTACTTTCGCTAATGGTATCGGTTCTCATTATTTTCCTGCCGGAAAGATTATTCAATAGTGTTGATTTACCCACACCTGATGAACCAAGCATACAATATGTTTTTCCTTTTTCAATAAACTTATTAATTTCATTGTATCCGTTTTGAGTCTCGTTGCTAATCGCAATAACCGGAACATCGCTAATACGTGCTTTTATGCTATCAAGAATTTCATTTAAACGCAGTTCATCTATCAAATCAATTTTGCTGAGGACGATTACAGGTTTCACTTTCGATGAATTACATATAGTAAGGTAACGTTCCAATCTGTTGATGTTATAATCCCTGTCAACGGCTTGCAATAAAAAAGCATAATCAATGTTTGCCGCAATAATTTGAACTTCTCCAAATTCAGCAACTGCCTGTCTTTTAATCACGGAAAACCTTGGGAAAATCTTATGAATTATTGCGAAATTGTTATCATAAGTTAACATTGCCACCCAATCACCAACAGCGGGATAGTCTTCACGGCTTTTTGCAGTAAACCGCATGTTACCTGTTATCTCGGCTTCGTATTCGTCCTGAACTGTTCTAACTATGTACCGTTCTTTATGTTCGGCAGTAATTCTTCCTATCTCAAAATCATCGAGTTTATTCTCGATTCTGTAAGATTCAAATTGAGCATTGTAGCCCAAATCATCTAAAATCATTTTGTTTACTTTTATTTAATATCTTATAATACATAAAAAATTAATTTACCTAATCAAAACCACTTTTCCAAAATGATTTTCCGAACCGACAGAGAATTTATAATAATATATTCCTGAATTCAAATTACTGCCATTGTAATTTATTTCATGCTCTCCTGCAGTTTTCCATTCATCGCAAAGCACAGCTATTTCCTGACCAAGAGAATTGTAAATTGTTAAATTCACGTTAGTAGGTTGAACGAGATTAAATCTAAATTTTGTGCTTTCGGATAAGGGGTTGGGAGTGCATCGAAAATCGAAAGATAATTTATTCGGTTGTTCTTTAACGTTTATCCCTGTATTGGCAATAATAAAAATGTTCGAAGCTGCCTGCGACATTATAAATTCGGGCTCATAATAATGTAGTTCAATATCTTTTATTTGACTGGTAGCTTCTTGCAATACAAAGAAATAAAAAATTGTGTCATAGTTATATGGCTCATCTGTCAAATCAAGACTTAATTCCCAACTACCTTCGTTATAGATAATATCTTGCTGATGAAAAAACTCCCAGACACCTGACTCAGGTTTAATTAAACAAATTATTTTTGAGTCTTTATCACAACTTCCGGTTAGAATATGGTTTCGCGAAATAAAGTGAGAAGTGTCTGGTGTAGGACCTCTGAACTTCGATGAATTAGCAGGTGCATTTGTGCTATCAACATACCATTTTGGAATATCAAAACGCATTCTTCCGGCACCTCCTTCAAAGTTCTTATCAGGGCTTTTACCTCCTTCGACTTTTAAAGAAAGTTTATCAAGATTTGTTTTAGAACAAATACCGGTAAAGCCACCGGAACCGCTTCCACCTCTTGTGATTGTATTGCTGTTAGAACCTAAGCCACCATCGGCTCCGTTAGAAAATAATGATAAATTTTGAATTACCGGTGCAAAAACCATAATTGCTCCACCTCCGCCACCACCACTACCTGAGCAATCATTCAAGGAATTCGGATTTCCACTTCCACCCCCTGAACCACCTGCTAAAGGTACACCCATTGCATTACCATGAACCAAGCCACCGGAAACTGAAGATGTGCTGCCGGCTCTATTACTGTTTGCTCCTGCGGTAGCGAAACCACCTGAACCTCCATTTTTATTTTGCCTGAAACCACTGCCTCCACCAAAACCTCCTTTTGGATTATCCAAATTAGCGTCTTGAGTTCCTATCCCAGGTTTTCCAAATGGATGACCGGTGCCACCACCCGAAGCTTCAAAATTTATTGATGAATTTTTTGGAGGATAGACACCATTTAAGCTAAAGCCATTATTACCTGAACCTTCTCCATAATTTTCCAATTTTCCCGATACCATAGGCATCCCGCTGGCATTCCTGCCACCTCTGCCTCCACTAACATACCCACTGCCTCCTTCGTCACCATTGTCAACCACATCGCAAAATCTTCCGCCACCACCGCCGCCACCGGGTCCTCCGTTACCACCATGTCCATCTTTTGGTATTTCACCACTGACATTAATAATTGTGTTTTCAGAGCCAATTATTTTCCCGGGAGATAATAAAACAAATGGGAGATATCCTTGATTCCCTGGGGTACTTATATCACAGTCATTAACAGAAACGCTGTAGGTATTGTCACCCAAAATTAACGAATCAACTATTATTGCTCCTCGTCTTGACCTTTTACCTAAAGTTCCTTCACCAAGAATTCTTTCAGAATTACCGGAAATATCTCCTAAACTCCAGGGTTTAACAATATAGATAGTATCAATATTTGAAATCTCACCAAGCGAGTTTGTTACAAAAAAAGGAATTCTAAATTCCGGTTCCAGTTCCTCCCAATCGGCAGAATTCGGTTTTAATCCAGGATTAGGAAAAACCTGGCTAAAAACCATCATGCCGTTCCAACTGACATAGCATAAGCCGAAAGTAATTTTCCGTTCGTCCTGTGGATTTACACATTTGAGTCTAAATACTTGACTTGGATTATTAATATAAAAACCGTCACTTCCGAAATTAAGTGCTGTTAGATATAAATTGTCAGCGTCGAAAGGTCCGATAATCTCGATATAAGTCGGCAAGCCGGGAGTAACTATATCTGGAATCACATAAGATATCTGTGGTTGAGAGACAACTTCAAATTGCGTTAAAAGCAGAATAATTAATGATATTGTTTTTAAATTCATAACATTTCTAAAATCATTTTGTTTACTTTTATCTTATAATACATAAAAAATAAATTTACCTAATCAGAACCACTTTTCCAAAATGATTTTCCGAATCAACAGAGAATTTATAATAATACACTCCGGAATTCAAATCACTTCCATAGAAATTAATTTCATGTTCCCCTTCCGTTTTCCATTCATCGCAAAGCACTGCAATTTCCTGACCGAGAGAATTATATATTGTTAAATTCACATTTTCCGGTTGAACGAGATTGAATCTGAATTTTGTGTTTTCGGAAAAGGGGTTGGGGAAATTTGTAATAGATATTGAATTGACACTTAGTTTGTTTTCTTCTACATTAATTACACTTTCATCTAAAACACCGATGCCACCATGTGTTGCTATCCATATTTTTCCGCTACTGTCAACAGCTATGCAATTAATATAATCATCAGGTAAACCTGAATTTGAAACATTATAAAATTTCCATTCACTTCCATCAAACCTTGCAATTCCCGAGTTATAAAAGCCAATCCAAATATTCCCTTTTCTATCTTTTTCAATAAATGAAATTTTATTATTTGGTAATCCTGTATAATAATTATAAAATTCATTGAATACTGTCCAGATACTATCCTCAATTCTAACCAATCCATTTTCTGTTCCAACCCATATTACATCATTCTCATCAATTTTGATGCAGTTGATAATATTATTAGGTAAATCAGAATTTGATGAGTCGTAAACAATAAATATTTCATTATCAAATTTAACTAATCCATAATAAGTACCTAACCACTTATTGCCTTTTGAATCAATTGCCACACAAGACAATTCATCAGATGGTATATCCGAATTTGATGTATCGAAAACTTCCCAATTTATTCCATCAAATTTGAATAATCCTTCCCATGCTGATGCAATCCAAATATTATTATTCTTGTCAATATCCAATGAATAAACTCTTCCTATCGGTAATCCCATATCAGTTGAATCCCAAAAAAGAGTTTCATTGTTATCTAATTTAACTATACCATCGAGAGTACCTATCCATTTATTACTTTCCTTATCAATTGCTATGTAATTTATAATATCAAAATTTAAAGGGTATTCTTCTTTGCTAAAAATCCAATTATCCATCACATGTTTTATTAATCCTTTAGAATAATTAGCAATCCACTTAATACTATCTTCAATAGCAATATATGTAACAGTTTGATGAGTTAAACCTGAATTGGATGGATTATAGTACAAAATACTATCTTTATTAATAAATTTTGCTATACCGTCATTTTCATCAGCAAGCCAGATTTTACCATTATTATCGGGTAATAAATCCTTGAGATTCATAAAACCATCGAGATTATATAATAAACTACCCCAGGAATCACTTTTCGGATCATATCGTCCAAAACAATCAATGCCTCCTGCCCAAATAATTCCATCTTGATCCATTTTCAAGGAATAAACATGCTCAATTTCAATCCATGCATTTGATTTGTATACTTTCCATACATTATTAAGATATTTCACAATCCCACCATGCATTGATAATAAAATAGCTCCTTCATTATCAACTAAAATTGAAGCAACAGTCCCATAAACAAAAATTGAATCCGGGACCATATATTTAATCCAGCTATTTCCATCAAACATAAAACAGCCATTAACCAATTCACTAGCTATCCATAAATGATTTTCTTTATCAATAAATAGTGAAGAAATTGTGGTAATAGGTATGTCTGAATTATATTTGTTATAAAAATTTAATAGATTATTACTGATTTTTATTAATCCACCAAGAGCACCAGCCCATACAGTATTATTAGAGTCAACTTCAATATCTAAAATATAAGTAAATAAGTTTGAATCATTATAAGATGTCCATACCAATCCGTCATATTTTGTTAGGTCGTAATAAGTTCCTATCCAAAGATTTTTATTACTGTCAAGTGCTAAACACGTAATTTTATTACTTGGCAAGCCCGAATTTGCATTATTATAAAAGGTCATTTCTTGAGTTGTCATATTCATCTTAACAAGACCACCTGTTGTTCCTATCCAGATGAAATCACCATCTTCGACTAAAGCTGTTGCATTTTTTCCGCAAGTGTACTGCGCCCACTCAGGATGCTGAGCAAATAAATTAGAAGTGAATATCAACATCACAATCAAGTAAACCAATTTTTTCATAACAATTCCTGTTTTTGTTATTGAACATATATATAAAGACACATAAACAGCGAAAACGTCTCAGAAATAATGAAAAAAGCTGTCCGGTTAAACCAAGACAGCTTTTTGGAAAGTTCTGTCAGTTGTTACAACTGACAGTAAGCATCACGCAGTCGGTTGTAACAACCGACTGAACAGTTTTTTTATTGCGGTGTCGTAATCCATGCATTTAAAGCATCAACCAAACCTGCTCCTTGCTGATTTGTGCTGAGACCAATGTTTTCAGCAGTAGCTTTAATATGTGCTTTAACCTGTGCAGGTGTCAAACTATTATAACGTGCAAGTACTAATGCGGCAACTCCGGCAACGTGAGGAGAAGCCATACTTGTGCCATTCAAATATTTGTAGGTGTCACCTTTATAAGTTGAGTAAACATTCACTCCCGGTGCGGTAACAGCAATCTCAGGACCAAAATTACTAAAATAGGCAAACCCATCATTGATATCTGTTGCAGATACTGCAATAGTTTCGCTGTATTTTGCAGGGTATTCAACAACGCTACCGCTGTTGCCTGCAGCACATACCATTACGATTCCTGCATTGTAAGCGGCTGTTACAGCATCATGGAAACTTTGAACATCAGTTGTAGCACTTAAGCTCATGTTGACAACATCAATACCATTGTTAACACACCATTGTAAACCCGAAATAATATCGGATAAATAACCGCTACCTCTTCTATCTAAAACTTTAACGGCATATATTGCAACATGAGGAGCAACGCCTATTACGCCAATTTCATTATCAACTGCGGCGACAGTACCTGCGACATGAGTACCATGACCGTTATCATCTTCATAGGTTTTTGTCGGACTGATAATGTTGATACCACCTGCTAAATTAGCTGCCAAATCGGGATGATTGCGGTCAATTCCGGTATCAACTATACCAACTTTAATTATTACTGTGCCTGTTCCGCCGCCCCCTGATACTTGTTCTGCATCAATCCTGTTAATACCCCAAGGTAAAGTTTCCGTTGGAGGTGGTGGCGGTGTCGGAGGGTCTTTTGGAGGTTTGGCGCTAATAATTATATCGTCATCAATTCTTTCAACATCTGCATGTTTGGTTAAAGCTTCAATAGCTTTTTCGGAAGCATTTTCAGGTAGGAATATGCTAATAGCATTGATTAATGTAAATTGATGATTAATTTGACCACCTTTTTTACCGACTAAATCAGCAACGGATGCCTGCGAAGCACCTCTTTTGAGTACAACAATTTTTCTTACTACATTTGTACCTGTTATTTCACCGGTATATTTACCGTTATCCTGTGAGATTTTACTTTCATCAACAGGATTATTTTCCTGACTGCAACTATTTAAAATTATAATTATCGCAGTGGAAACAAAGATTAGAAATAGTCTTTTCATACGTCACCTCATTAATGAATATTCATAGTTTAGTTACCACTAATAACAAAAGCAAAAATAATAAAGATTATAATAACAAGCAAGTAAAATATTTAAGAGATTGAAAATTAATTTATAAGTAAAATTTTGGTTAAATTTACTTTTTTAATATTTTACTTTTGAATTATTTATGAAATTAACAACACTGATATCCCATACAGCACAGCTTTTAGGTTTTATCAATAAATCAGGGATGCCGTCTGATACGATAGCGTCAAACTATTTCCGTTCAAAAAAATATATTGGGAGCAAGGAAAGAAGGTTTATTTCCGAACTTGTATTTCTTGCTATGCGAAATAAATATCTTTGTGATTATTGTTTTGAAAAAGCTTTTTTGGTTATAAATGATTATGCCGATGTATCTGAGCCACAAAATGATAAAGAGGATTTTGGACGTGTATTGACAGCTTTCTATTTGGCTTCAAAATTTACTATTGATAAAAATTTTAATGCCGATATTTTATTTGGAGCTTTACCAGAACAAAAAGAAGGAAGTTTAATTGATGGCATTAAAAATTCAATATGTGAATACTTTAGTATAAATCCCGAGTCCGCCGGTAATTTCATAAATCGTGTTGATAAAATCTTTCCGGATTTGGAAAATGATATTTCTACAAAGATAGAAGGTTCAAACTTTAATGATGAATTCTATAGCTTGCTTGAAGTTCGCTATTCCTTGAAAGTGTGGATAATTGAGCAATTGATGTCTTATGTTGGCAAGGATAGATTAACAGAATTATTGTCATCTCTTAATCAGTCTGCACAATTAACAGTGAGATTAAATACAATCAATAATAAAAGAGATGATTTTGTCCAATATCTGAATTCGATAGAAATTCCCTCTGAAAAATGCAATTTATCTCCTTCAGGAATTAAGATTTTGAAACGTGTTCAACTTAGTCAATATGATTTTTTTAAGAATGGAATAATTGAAGTACAGGACGAAGGCAGTCAGCTTATCTCTTTTGCACTTGCTCCGTCTGAAAATTCAAGCATACTGGATGCTTGTGCCGGAGCTGGGGGGAAGACATTGCATATTGCTTCTTTGACAAATGATAAATCAAATATTATGGCATTCGATATTGATGGCAGAAAACTGCGTGAACTCGAATATAGGGCAAAGAAATATGGATATAAATCAATCAAAACAAAAACTGTCAGGGCTAAAGATATTAGTGAGGATATCATCCTTCGACAAGCTCAGGATGACTCTAAGAAGAGACTTGACAACCAAATTAATTCTAAGGATAAATTCGATTATGTACTTGTTGATGCTCCATGTTCCGGGACAGGAACAATCAGGCGATCACCGATGAATAAATACAAGTTGACTGAAAATCTTCTGCAACGGTTGAAAGAAAATCAGTTGAATATATTAAATTATTATTCCAAATTTGTTGGTGACGGTGGAGTGCTCGTATATTCGACATGTTCGATAATGCCTCAGGAAAATCAGGGAGTAGTAAAAGAGTTTCTTTTAGAAAATACCGATTTTGAACCTTACCCCTTAAATGAATCATTTGAAAAGTATTCAATTGAAATTCCTGGTTTGAGCAAGGATGATTATTTTATTAATTTACTTCCATCCGTGAATGGAACTGACGGATTCTTTATAGCGAAAATGAGAAGGAAAAGTTAATATGACTGCATATAAGAATTTCATTATTGATTTCGGAGGAGTGCTATACAGGATTAACGAAAGCAGAACTATAAATGCATTTAAGGAATTATCAAAACTTTCGGAACAGGAATATTTCTTATTAATAAAGACTGATGAGTTTAATGATATAATTGTTGACTTCGAGAAAGGAATTCTCAATGGAAAACAATTTTTCGACGAAATGAAAGAAAAACTGAATCTAAATTGTAACTTTGAACTGTTTAAAAATTCGTGGAATATGACTCTTATATCATTGTTTGACAATGCAATTGAAAATATTAAAATTCTCAAGGAAAAAGGCAGTGTTGTGCTGTTAAGCAATACGAATGAAATACACTACAATAAATTTGAACCGGAATGTAAGGAGTTATTTTCTTTATTCGACAAATGCTATTTCTCATTCAAACTGGGCATGCGTAAACCCGACACCGAATTTTTCAAATATGTTGTTGAAGACAGAATTTATGCAAAGGAAACGACAATATTTATTGACGACTCCGCTATAAATCTCAAATCAGCCGAAGAATTTGGTTTGAATACTTTCAAAATAGGGGAGAATGGTTTAGAAGAATTTATAAAATATATTCAATAATTTTATGGAAAAGTGAAACTTTCTAGTGTTTTTTGTGTCTTTACAGTAAATAATGTACCAATTCTTTGAGGAGTTTGTTTTGAAAATGAAAATACTTCTTTTTTTGTTGCTTATAATAGTACCTGCAAATAAATTGCTGGTGCAGGAACTTCCCGATTGCAAATGCTCGCCACAGTACTGGATGGAAGATAGTACTTTAATTGGTAATTCCGATAATAGTTTTTTAATAGACACTTGTGGAATTCCAAAATGGTTTGAGAGTTGTGATTCGACATTGTGGTATTACATTAAACATTATTATGAACCATATTACAGGTGTTTCGCAAAGTATTCATGGGAAATAATTTTTCAGGTTGATGCAATTCCCAAACCTGCAAAAGGAGATACTACTATTATTGTAACTTGGGAGGAAATTGACACATCATTTCGTGAAATTCGCTCAGGTTTTCAAAGTTTTGAACAAACATTTGGGAGCTTTGTTTTAGAAAAAATGTATCCAGGTTTTGGTCCTGGTAGTAGTTTAGGTAGAATATTTTTATTATATTTCACAGACTATAATAATGTTCAATTAGTAACTGATTCTTTGAATAAAATCCAAAATGTTGTAGCTGGATTTAGTAGAACACTATATTTCCATAATTCAAGTGTTCATAATGAAAATAATTTTAGTTATAATGTGATTTCCATCTCTCCCAATCCAGCAAACGAATATATTGAAATTAATTTTGAAGCAGACAGCAGACGGCAGACAGTAGACGGAAGACAGGAATTGGATATCCAAATTTTTAATGTTTATGGCGAACAAATGACTGTAGGGGCGAACGGCCGTTCGCCCCTACAAATTAATATTTCGCATTTACCAGTTGGGATTTATTTTGTAAGGGTAGGCAGTGAGGTTAAAAGTTTTGTTAAGTTGCTGAGGTAGTATTAACTATATCACCACACCCACATAAACAAACGCAATCCCAAATGACAATTGCTTGTAGTAGGTTTCTGAGAATTTACCTGTTGACTGCATTATTTCAATAAATTCTTCTCTGCATGGAAATTTCGCAGAACTGACCTGAAGGTAATTGTATGCACTGAAATTCTTTGAGATGATTCTCCCCAAAACCGGAATTATATATTTGCTGTAATACTTGTAAATATGTGAAAACAAACCATCCGGCTGTCCAAATTCAAGAATAATCACTTTACCACCCGGCTTGACTACTCTTGCCATTTCGTTTAAACAACTTGTAACAGAATCGACATTGCGAATTCCGAAGGCAATGCTTGCTACATTAAAACTGTTTTCTTCAAACTCCAAAGATGTTGCATCACCCTTACGGAAATCAATATCGAGTTCATTTTTCTTTGCCTTTTCTCTTGCAATCTTAAGCATTTCTTCGCTGAAATCTATTCCTATTACTTTTCCTGAATTTCCGATTTTCTTTTTGAATGCAATAGCAAGGTCACCGGTACCCGTAGCCAAATCAAGTATCGAAACATTTTCTTTTTTCGAAATAGCCGACTGTTTTACGACCTTCCTCCTCCAGATTCTGTGAATTCCTAAAGACAAAATATCATTCAGTAAATCATATTTTCCGGAGATATCGGAAAACATATTTTTAATTTTATCGGACATATTATCATTTATTAAATTTGAAAAGTCAAAAATAAGAAATATAATTGTGAATTGTGAATTGTTAATTATTAATTCTGCTTTCGGTTTTTTTTATTAAATTACATTGACAAATAATTGTTTTTATTTTTTTGTATGAATTAGATGAAAGCTAAATATTTTACTGAGGATAATATAAAGCTGGTTTCAATGAAGATGCTTGAGAAGTTAAGCAAATCACATGGTTCTAAGTTACACTTTAAGTTAAGTAAAAATACTGCATTAATAGTAACCGATATGCAGAATTATTTTCTTGATGAAAAATCTCATGCTTTTGTACCTTCTGCTCAAGCAATAATATCGGGTATTAAATCACTCATCGACACTTGCAAGAGAAAAGGACTGCCTGTGATTTTCACAAAACATACGAACAACGATGAAAATTCAGGTTCAATGTCCCACTGGTGGAGAGACCTCATTGAGGAAAATTCTCAACAAAGTGAAATATTCAACGAATTTAATACTGAGAACTGCCTGATTGTTGAAAAACATCAGTATGACGCATTTTATCAGACTGAATTGAAAACCTATTTAGTTCAAAATAATATCAAGCAGCTTATTGTTACAGGTGTTTTGACTCATCTTTGTTGCGAGACTACTGTCAGGTCAGCTTTTGTTAATGGATATGATGTGTTTTTTCCTATTAATGGTACTGCAACTTATAAGAAAAAATATCATCGCAGTACTTTTTTGAATCTATCACATGGTTTTGCTGTACCCTGTTTGATTGAAGATTTAATAACTCAGATTGAAAGTTTATGAAAACAACGATGGTTAAACAGCGAAACAGCGAAAAGCGAAACGTAAATAGGCAAGTGATAATAATTGGTGCCGGTCCTGCCGGAATTGCCTGTGCCGTTCAACTTAAAAGACAAGGTATTGAACCAATGATTTTAGAGAAAAAAGAAATTGGGGGTTTAATTCTCAATGCAAATAAAATTGAAAATTACCCGGGATTTCCCAATGGCATTAGTGGAGTTCAAATTGCAAAACTATTAAAAAAGCATCTGGAACATTGGGCAATTGAAATTGTACAGGATAATGTTGTCGGAGTTAATTTCGGAAAGGGAGGTCTTTTTGATATAGAGTGCGAAAACGGATTGTATAAATCCGAATTTCTTGTTATAGCTACCGGTACCAAACCGAAGAAACATGATTTATTTATACCTGAAAATTTTAAGGATAAAATATTTTTTGAAGTTTATCCATTATTAAATACCAAGAACAAACAAATTACTATTGTTGGTGCCGGAGATGCGGCATTTGACTATGCACTTAGTTTAAATAAAAGTAATCAGGTAATAATATTGAACAGAACTGATAAAATTAAAGCATTGAATCTTTTAGTTGAAGAATCAAGAAAAATAAAAAATATTCAATATTATCAGAATGCTATTATTACTGAAATAAACGAAATCGGAGATAAACTACAAGTGACAGGTTCAAGAAATAAGAAAAGATATAAAGATGAATCCGACTATTTGATATTTGCTATCGGTCGCAAACCGAATCTTGATATATTAAGTACTCAACTAAACAGCAAGAAGAACTTATTACTAAAATCAAAAAAATTGTTTCTTATAGGAGATGTCAAAAATGAAAAATATCGCCAATTAAGTATTGCCGTTGGTGATGGAATTAGGGTAGCCATGCAAATCAAAGACAGTTTAAAAGTTTGAAAGTTTAAAAGTTCATAAAGTTCATAAAGTAGAAAGCTAATAGAAATCAGAGAACTGATAAAGATTATCCCCAACCCCCAACTTATAAAACTCATTAAACTATTTTGGCACATTTGTTGCTTAATTATTATTAATAAATAATAATTAAATTATGGAGGAGAAATGAACGCAGAATTAATGAAAGCAGGATTCATCTTGATTGCCTCTGCAGGTTTTGTGATATTTAATATCAGTTCAAA
>CAZEHW010000028.1:0-20802 GCA_964511865.1 uncultured Hyphomicrobiales bacterium
TCGGACTTGATTTTGGAACAAATAATATTTTTACATTAGAGTTATCGGATAAAGACGGTGATTTTGCAAATTCTACAGACATTGGTACATTAAACTCCAATACATCCGGTTGGATTGAAGGAAAAATTCCCAATAATTCAGACACGGGAACTGCTTATCGTGTTAGAATAAGTGCTTCAAATCCATCTAATACGAGTGAAAATAATGGATTCAATATAACTATCAATGCACTGCCGGAGCCGGAGATAATAGGGGATACTATAGTTTGTTCTCGAAATACTTATCCTTATCAATCGGCTGATGGTGCCGGATTTGAATATTTGTGGACAGTTACAAATGGGAAGCTGCTGTCTGATTCGACATCTTCAGTGATTTACGTTAAATGGGAAGACAAGACAATAGGCAAGCTAAAATTAATTCAGACAAATTCATCTACCGGATGTGTTGATTCAACCGAAAAAGATATTGAGATAGTATTAACTCCTGATATATATATTACCGGTGAAGAATCAGTTACATCGTATTCTGAAGAAAATTATTCAACAATAGCTAATTCGAGATTGGATTACGAATGGATTGTTACCGGTGGAACAATACAAGGCTTAAGTAATACAAATAAAATCATTGTGGATTGGGGAGGACCAGGTATTGGAACGGTTCGCCTAAAAATAACAGATACTAAAACGGATTGTGAAGATACTATAATGATAAATGTTACAATAAACTCTTCTCCATTAAAAATTCTCGGTAAGAAAAAAGTTTGTGCATTCAGCGACGAAAGGTATTCAGTTATTACTCCTGAAAATTGCAAAAATTTATGGATAGTAACAGGGGGACAGATAATCGGAAACGATAAGGATTCAGTGTTGAATGTGCTTTGGTCTGCTGATGCTGAAGGTTTTATTCAGCTAATGCAAACAGATACTGTTACAAGTGAGATGGATACGGCTGTTCAAAGAATTGAAATAATACCCGCACCGGATGTTAGTTTCTATGGCATTGATGAATTTTGCGAAGGAGCTACAGCAAAATATATGGTTGTAACATCTGAAAACCGAACAAACAAATGGTTCGTTTATCAGGGTGAAATTATCGGTCCTGATGATAAAGATACTGTTTTGGTTATTTGGAATGAAATAGAACCCGGTGAAGATTCATTATTTATTAAAGGTTCAATATCATTGACACAAACTGATATGACAACAAACTGCTCCCTTGCTAAGGTAAAATCAACAAACATCAGCAAAAACCCATCTGCCGAATTTAATGGAAATATAATTGTCTGTGCAGGAAGAGTTGAAATATACTCAGTTAAAGACAGGAATACTTTCGCTAATCAATGGACAGTTACCGGTGGGAACATCATAGGTGTTGCCGATGATACTACTTTGCAGGTTGAATGGGGACCTGCCGGAAACGGAAAAATCAAACTCTTTCAGGTAGCATCTACCACCTGTTATGACTCAAGCGAGACTGATATTTTAATAAACCCTGTTCCTGCAAAACCGACTATTACTCCAGCCGGAAAGGATTTGATATCAAGTGCTGAAGAAGGGAATCAGTGGTATTATAATAGTGAAAAAATTGAAGGAGCAATTAATAAAACATTTACTCCATTGAAAACAGGTTACTACACTTTAACAGTTACAAATCAGGAAGGTTGCCCGTCGGACCTTTCTCAACCCTACTATTTTGAAATCAGCAAGGTTAGAGAGAAAACCTTATCAGATGCGGGTATAAGAGTATATCCTAATCCATCTGATAATATTCTTAACATAGACATGACTGGAACTGATTATTATAACCTGAAAATTAAAATATTCAATGCATTAGGCGTGACATATTTTGATGATTTGGCCGATGATAAGATTATTAAGATAGATATTAGTAAATATCCTGCCGGCTTGTACATTTTGGAAGTGCAAAATGGTGTTAATCTTTATTACGAGAAGATTGTAAAAGAGTAAACTTTTCATTTATTGCCACGGGTTAGTTTCGTTATTAACTCGTGGCATAATATAATCTCTCTGTAGTCATCATGAGCTTGTCGAAGTATTTATCATCACTGTTGACTGACGACTAGCGACTTCCGTCATCCAGAGCTTGTCGATGGGATGTCTTCTATATCCCTTTTCCCTTCTCCTAAATCACTTCAAATCAGTTTCTCCAACCTGCAAGACTTCGTAAGAATTTCCAACATCACTGATAAATGCTAAAATTTTCAACTTTTCGGGTCTCCAGTCGCTGTTTTCCGGTAATGTATAAGAATAAGTTTTTATTCCTAACTGTGTATTCAACTTTTCACCCCAGGTACCATTAAGAGTAGCTCTGAATACATGGTTATGCACATAATCTTCAACCTCAACCGGGTCGTGATTATACCACTTCTGATATTGTACGATACTGTCTTCCACGATGCATACATTCAGGTTGTGATATTTATCCAACTTCTCATTATACATATATGTAACAAAAGCAAGAATCTGTCTGCTTTCTTTTAAATATATTGCTGAAATGTCTAATGACACAATTGGTTTTTCTGCTAAAACTTCGTCAATTGCCTGTTGCCATGAGTCTTGTTTTAATGTATAGTTTCCACTAAGATATCCTCTTCTGTTTACCATACCATTTGGTAAGCCGGTGAGACTTACTCCAAAGAAATTGTCCCATTCGGTAGCTGTTTCTGTTCTGAAATCATAAGTATGTTGTGTTGTGGGTTTAGCAAAGAAGCTCGCATGAACTGCCATAATTATTACATTCTCTCCATATTCCTCATGCAAACGGTTTGCTTCCTGATGTGCATAAGGACAATTCCCGCATGTAAATCCTGTATAATCTTCAATAAGAACTTTCTTAACAAATGAAGTATCATCCTTTGTAGTGCCTTTTGTTTCAAGATACTCATCGGGCAATTCATCACAGGAAAACAAAGCAAATGAAATCAGAATTCCTGCTAGCAATGTTAATTTATTTAAGTTTTTCATAATCTATTCCTTAATTAAAATGTTGACGATATTGTCAAAAAAGCTCCATTTGATGCGGGTACAGGTCTGCAAACTCCACCCACACATATGATACCTTCTCTTTGTCTGCCAAAACCAAGGGTTAATCTTGTTGCATCATATACATATGTTAACGATGCAGTTATATAATGAATTTGACGTTCTTCAAACTCATTTCCGTAGTTGTACATATCTGAAAGGGAAATATACCAGTGGGGAGCCATTGTTAACTCGGCAAGTCCCATTAACCAGTTTCCATTTTGATTATCAGCTTCATGCAAAACAGAATCCTGTGTTTCCCACATATGTTGTGCTTCTAAACGTAAGGCATATTCTGAAGATAATTTATAAGTGAAATCAGCAATGATGATATCTGCATGAACCTTACCGTATTTGGCAGAACCTTCGACTTCGAGTATATCTTTATCATAAAGTTGATTTAAATATGATAAAATTACTTTAACTTCTGGAGAAATTTTTCTTGTTATTTCTGCATGTAATTCCCTGAAGTATGTTCTGTCTCCGAATTCAAACATTGGAGAATCATAAGTATAAACCTGACCCGTAATACTATCAACATCCACAGGATTTTTTACAATAGAATTAATTTGTGAATAGTTCAGGTTTATAGTTGTTCCGTATTGTCCCCCAATGGTTGTTTTTCTTGGTATCGTATATGTTGCTTCTGTCTGGAAGCCAACTTCTCCATTCAGTTGTGTGCCATAAGGATACATAGCCGCTAAAGCATAAGTATGTTGCTTTGTCAGAGGTGGGAGAAAATTTAATAATAGAGAATTTCCAAGTTCGTTCCTGTCGCTTCGTACATCCATATTGTCGTTTCTGTGAAAATTCAAAGATAATCCCAAACCTGATGTAAAGTATGCGGCGTTGACCAGCAAGGCATTTCCTGGGTTATAGCTGTAAAAATTAGCACTGCTGGGATCTGCATTCTTATAACCATATTCACCATCTAAAGAAAATTCATCGCCTGTCAATGACAATCTTCCTGCCCATAGCAAAACATTTTCTGGTAAATTATATTTCGATGACAAATCTTTCTGGAATTTACTTACAACACTTCCGCCCAATGACATTTGAACTGCTTCCGGCATTGCATCAGAAAATAAATTATTTAAATTTATACCAACATCGCCGCCACGAACAATACCTTCACCAACAGACCAAAATTTTCTCTGCTTTCCAATTATCCCTTTTACTTCGATTCCCTCGGTTGGTCTAAACTTGACCCTTAATCCATCCATGGCGTTATCATACCCAAGAGCATATTCCTGATAGGACCTGAATATCATACCGCTTCCAAACTGCTCATAATAATTTCCTGCTGTTATATCAATAATGTCAGATACGAACTCACCAAAACGATAAGCAATTCCATTTCCCTGATATCTTTTGTCAATTCCCAAAATCGGATTCAGATAATTCTCATAACGCAGTCCAGCATTGAAATTATTGCTTGACACATTTAACCACAGAAATCCCATTGACAGTAGCTTTTCATCAACTTCCGGAGCACCGATAAGAGAATCTTTGGAATAAGTCTGCATATCCAATTGAAAATTTCCGGTTATTCTGAAATTGCTCAAAGCATCATCCTGAGCTGTTGCTGTCAAACCGTAACAATTTAAAATTAATATTAATAAAATCCTCAATCTTTTCATAAATACCTTTTTCTTAAATAACTACTTTTATAAAATACAATTTAAAAAAATATCAAACATCATTGAAATAAAAAAAGCTAATTGTGTGTTTTTTAGTGTTCTGAGTTCTGAGTTGTGAGTTGTGAGTTGCGAGTTAAGAGTTGTGAGTTAAGTTTATTTCTAACTTTGTTATATCCTCCCTTCTCCCTTTTCCTTATATTTCTAATCCAATGACACCAACTCAATCACCCCGCCTCCAATACAATATTCGCCATTGTAAAACACAGCAAACTGACCTGCGGCTATTCCTTCGTCTTTTCCATCCAACTGAATATAGACAGATGTTTCATCAATCTTCTCGATTTCGCATTTATATTTCTTCGGTCCGTGTCGTAATTTCACCTGTAGTCCTGAACTTGATGAAGAATCGCTTTCAGTCATCCTGAGCTTGTCTAAGGATGTTATATTAGGAAACTCAGGTATCCAATTTACATCCCTAACAATAAACTTATCTCTTGACACACTTTGATTTAACTTTTCAGTAGATATATAAATTATATTTTGTTCAATATCCTTTTTTACTATGTACCAAGGTCCTCCTCCCAAACCAAGCCCATGCCTTTGACCAATAGTGAAGAACCAATAGCCGTTATGTGTACTGATTTTTTTTCCTGTGTGAATATCAATCACATCACCTTGTTTTTCTCCCAAATGATACTTAACAAATTCATTGTATGGGATTTTACCAAGAAAGCAAATTCCCTGACTATCTTTTCTTTCTTTTGTCGGCAGATTAAATTCCTGTGCTAATTGCCTCACTTCCTGCTTGTTATATTGACCAATTGGAAATATAATTTTGCTCAATTGTTCCTGAGAAAGATAAGTTAGAAAATATGTTTGGTCTTTTACGGCATCGGGAGCACTTTTTAAATAATACTTGTCCTCTTTTCTTTCAACCTGTGCATAATGTCCTGATGCGAACTGTTCAAAACTACTATCTATCTTATTGATAAATTTCCCGAATTTTATCTCGCGGTTACACATCACATCAGGGCTTGGAGTTCTTCCTGCCTTAAGTTCTTTAATGGTATATTCAACAACAGTATCGAGATAATCCTTTTGCATTTGAATCAGCTTTAAAGGAACATCGAGGTCTTTGCAAACGGCACGTGCATATTCGAGGTCTTCACCCCAAGGGCAGTCACCTAAAAATGACAGTTCGTCTTCGAGCCAGACTTTCAAATAAAAAGCAGTTACATCGTATCCCTGTTTTCTAAGAAGATACAAAGCAACGGAGCTGTCAACTCCACCCGATAATAATACTGCTGTTTTCATTATGATTTTTTGTAAATTAATATAGTCAAAGTTAACGAATTTGATAAAATTTAATTTGAAATAGATAAATCTCAAATTATTTTCACTTTTTTTGAGAAGTTTTGGCTTTTAATGTGTCATTATAGTTAAGTTGTAAACAAATTTTAGAAAGGTGTATATGAAAACCTTGATAGTTACTTTTTTAATTCTAATTCAAAGCATAGCCATTGCCCAATTCGACATAGAGCAATACAAAGAGTATTTGAAAACTCACAAAGACATGACATTCGATGAACTAATCAAAGAATTTCCTGCCGGATATTTCCTGAAAGAAGCTCCAACAAATTTAGATGAAGCAGAATACGGTGATTCAATTAGCATTAAGTATAAACTAACCAATTACGAAAAAGAACTGATATCGAAACATGGTTTTATGGTTACTGAAAGACTAACTTACCCAACATTCCATCATGCTTTTAAGGATATATTTTATCAGGATATGCCTGTTTATATATCATCGGATGCGATTTTACATGCATTGCATTATTCATTTGATAAAATCTTAGAGAGCATTGAAAATAAGTTATTAATAAGTGCTTTAAATTCTGTGTTGATTAAAATTCAAAATCAGATAAAAAACTTATCTGAACAATCAACTGATTCATTGTATCAATTAGCCGTTAATGATTTTGATATTTACATAACGATTGCAAGATATTTATTTATTGATGCGGTTAAAAAAAGCCATGTCCAACCTGTTTTTCCTGAAAATGTTTATAAAATAAGCGAAATTTTGAAGTTAATTTCACAAAAGAACCGAGTAAATATTGCACTCTTTTCTAATACGGAAAGACCTTATGATTTCAGCCAGTTTGAAATTCGGGGGCATTATACAAAATCTAAAAATCTTTCAGCTTATTTCCAAACAATGATGTGGTTAGGCAGAACTGAAATTTATATTACAAGCCCAAAACATCAAGGTACATTTCCAGAGCAAACAGAAGATGACATAAAAAGGCAAAATATTTTGTCCGCATTGATTGCGGAAGCTGCAACCGAATCCGGAGCTGATACAGAACTAAAAAATATAGAGAATTTACTTGAAGTATTGTTAGGCAGACAAGACAACATTACAATATTTGAAGCTTCAGATATCCTGAAAAATTTAGGTAACAAGGATTCGAAATGGGTAGTAGAAGAAGAAAACTGGAAAATTTTTCAGTCGGAATTATTAAAGTTGAGCTCGTCTAATCAGCTTTATAGCTCACAGATACTTGCATCGGATCCCGGTAATCCCGAACAGATAAATCCGCCTGTAGCCATGATGCTCGTTGGACAAAGAGCAATTTTAGATGGATATATAACGGCTAATGTTGTATATGACCAAATCATTTTCAATGGAAATAAGGTAACAAGGATGATGCCATCAACGATGGATATTCTATTTGCTTTAGGTAATGACGCTTCAATCCAGTTATTAGAACCGGAAATCAGGACATATCCTTACTCTTCGAATCTTGCTGCGTTAAGATACCTAGTTTCTTCGTATGATTCAACCTTTTGGCAAAGTACTTGTTATACTAATTGGCTTAGTGCTATAAGAGCATTGAATCCACCTGCGAACAGAGAATCCATGCCGAAATTCATGCAAACTGCTGCATGGTGGCAAAAGTCCATGAACACACAACTTGCAAGCTGGTCTCAACTCAGACATGATTTTCTTCTATCAGCCAAACAACCCTATTCGGACTTTCTACTTTGCAGTTACCCCGATTGCTTTGTCGAACCTGTTCCTGAACTTTATAAATCAATTCAAGGATTTATTAATAAATTAGATGGAAGAATAAAATCCTATACTAATGGAAAATTTAATGACTATAATTATAACCAAGTAATAACAGCATTTAGACAAGTTTGTGATAGACTTCTAGTAATATCACAAAAAGAGATTCAGGGAATCAGTTTGGATTCAAATGACTTAAAATTTGCTAATTCCCTATTAAGACCACCTGACCCAAAAGAAGATTGTGTGCCTACCTGGGGTGGTTGGTATTTTGATTTGTTTTATGCCATTAAAAGACAAAATTTACAACATAACAACAATGAACTACCGGATATAGAAACGGATTATACTGTTGCCGATGTTCATACAATTCCGACTGATGCTGACGGAAATGAAAGAGGTTGGGTTCTTCATGGGGGTACGGGAAAAATAAATATGGCTGTGTTGGTTAACACCCGACCGGACGGTAAGCAATGTTCTTACATCGGTCCCGTTATGAGTTATTACGAAACTGTTACGACAAATTATCGGAGATTGACAGACCAGGAATGGGCTACATATCATTCATCTGGAAATTCTCATCGTCCTGCACTGACTAATTTATATTTAGCTGATGAAAACGGATGGAGTAGAAGTAACAAAGTTTCGCTTTATACATTAACAACAGATATTAAAGACGAAGAAAGTATTTCGAAAATATATTTGAGTAATTATCCGAATCCGTTCAATGATTATACATATATTCATTTCACTGTTCCACCTGACTTTACAAATAAACTTGTAAATTTGAATATATACGATTTGGAAGGAAATTTGATTAAGCAATTAATTAATAAAAATCTGCCTGCGTCAAATTATTCCTATAAATGGGACGGAACCAATTTATTAGGCAATAAAGTCAATTCCGGTGTATATGTTTACAGATTGATAATAGGAGAAATGCAAGAAACTGGAAAAATGATATTAATAGATAATGATTAATGAAAGATAAATTGAAATTTGATATTAATAAAGAATTAAAAAAATATTTTGGCTTTGATTCTTTTCTTGGGAGTCAGGAAAAAATAATTAAAACTCTTCTTGAAGAAAAAAAGCATTGTCTTGTTATGATGCCGACCGGTAGCGGTAAATCTCTTTGCTATCAGCTTCCTGCTTTGATGCTCGAAGGAAATACTGTTGTCATCAGTCCATTGATTGCTCTTATGCAAGACCAGGTTGATGCATTACGAAAGAAAAACATTCCTGCTACATTTATTAATTCAACTTTAAACAAAAAGGAACGTGAAGAACGGCTCACGGGCTTTCTTGAAAATAAATACAAGTTGCTCTATGTTACACCTGAAAGATTCAGGATAAATTCATTCGTTGAAAAGATAAGAACTGCAAAAATTGCTCTGCTTGCCGTTGACGAGGCACATTGTATTTCTTATTGGGGACATGATTTCAGACCGGATTATTCGAGAATTGCAGAATTCAGGAAATTAATCGGGAATCCCTTAACCATAGCATTGACAGCCACGGCTACTCCGGATGTTCAGTTGGATATCGTTGACAAGCTCGGTCTGGAAAAGGATGATGTTGAAGTATTTAACAGCGGAATAAGCAGACCTAATCTACGGCTTGAGACAAAAGATGTTTACGATGACGAAGAAAAAGTGGATGCTATAATTAATATAATCAAAAATTATCCGGGTTCAGGCATTATTTATTTTTCCTTAATTAAAACACTCGATACTTTTTCGGGTTATCTTATGAACAAAAAAATTCCTCATATAATTTATCATGGAAAGCTGGAAAAGAATGAACGTAAGAAAGCACAAAGGGTTTTTCTCAATAATGAAAATGTACTTGTGCTTGCAACGAATGCTTTTGGTATGGGTATTGATAAACCCGATATTCGTTTTGTTATTCATTGCGAATTGCCGGGTTCAATTGAGTCATATTACCAAGAGATAGGAAGGGCAGGACGTGACGGAAAGCCATCATTATGCCTTCTTCTTTACCGTGAGCAGGACCTGGCGATTCAGATGGATTTTATTCAATGGTCTAATCCCGATGCTAAATTTTACGGCAGACTTTATACTTTGCTCGAAACGAATATCGAAAAAGTGAATTCAATGGGCTTGGAATTCTTAAGGGAGGAGCTTGTTTTCAAAAACAGAAATGATTTTCGTTTGGAAACCGCCCTTGGCATGTTCGACAGGTATGGGGCAACCGAAGGAGATGTAAACATAAGGAATTTGATGCTTACTGAAAATGTCCCTGAAAAATTGTTTGACCAGTCCTGGCTGGATGAAAAAATATTATACGACCGCAAGCGATTGCTTTCAGTTGTACAGTACTTTAAGGAGGAGGACTGCCGTCGTGATTTTATTTCCCGTTACTTCGGGATTACCGCTAAAGAAGAATGCGGTAATTGTGATTTGTGCAGTAACCTTTAAAAAAAATGGATTAGTAAGTGAAAGATTTAACATTGCTTCACAGATGTATTTAAGCAATTAGCAATTAGTAATTGGTAATTAGTAATTTTCTCCCTTCTCCCTTTTCCCTTCTCCTTTCCTCCCACAAACCCTAAATTTCAACCACCCTGTTACAATGCTTCAACCACTCTTCATCGTGGGAAGCCGAAAGTATAGTTACATCCGTTTGCGAACAAAGATATTCAACAACGGCATTCAAATTATTTTTATCCAGCGCGGAAGTCGGCTCGTCTAAGAGCATTAAATCCCTTTTAAGCAGTTTGCATAGCATAAGAGCCAGACGTTGTTTTTCTCCACCCGATATTTCATCGAAAGAACTGTCCAATATATTTTTGCTTAAATTAAGCTTTTCAAGTTCCCTTTCGAGTGTCTTTTCATCGGGAGTAAGATGTTTATTGGCTTTAAAATTAAAAGGCAGTATAATTTGTTCTATTATTTTTCCTCTACCAATTATTGCGGGATTCTGTGGAAGCCATGAAATCCGTTTTCGAATTCGACCGATATTTTCATGAGATATAAGCTCTCCATCAAAAAAAATCTCACCTGAATCCGGTTGGATAAATCCCATAATCAAATTAAACAAAGTAGTCTTACCTTTGCCTGACCTGCCCTTGATGGCGAGCTTTTCGCCTTTCTCAATGTTACAGTTAAAATCGTTGAATATTACCTGCGAATTCAGCCGTAAAAAAATATTTTTAAAATTTATCATTGATATATTAAATATTATTCATATATTTTAATTTATTAATGGGTACAATGTTATTACAAATTATGTAAGGCAAAGAACATTCCCAAAAATAATTGTTCGTAAATAAAATTAGTTACAAATCAATGGGAGGCAGTCATGAAAAAGATTGGGATACTTTACGGAATGGAAGGTAGTTTCCCCAAGGACCTTGTTGATTCAATCAACACGAGAAGAGCACCCGGAGTTAAAGCCGACTTTGTCAGTATTGGCGGCATTAAAATGGATGATATGATTGGTTATAATGTTATCCTCGACAGAGTATCGCACGAAGTTCCTTTTTATAATTCAATTTTAAAAATGGCAGTTGTTGAAGGTGTCCATGTGATTAACAATCCATTTTGGAATAAAGCACATGATAATTTTTTCAATAACGTAATTGCTTCAAAGTTAAAAATCAATGTTCCCAAAACCGTTATTTTGCCCACTAAGGAACATCCGGCAGGCACTACGGCTGACACAATGAAGAACCTGCTTTATCCTTTGAACTGGGATGAAATATTCGACTATGTCGGGTTTCCGGCATATATTAAACCGAATATTGACAATACCAGCCATATCTTCTTCAAGGTTTATAACCGTGCAGAATTTTTCTCTGCATATGACCTGACCGGAAGTAATGTCATGCTTCTTCAGGAAAGCATAGAGTACGAAGAATTTTACCGTTGTTACGTAATAGGTATGAAGCATGTAATAACCATGAATTATGACCCGTCGAAACCCAAGCATTTGCGCTTCAGTGCAAAACCTGTTCCTGTCCCAGCGAAGCTCAAGGAAGAACTTGAAGAGATGAGTTTAAAGATTTGTTCTGCACTCGGATTTGATTTCAATGTTGTCGAATTTGCAATCCGCGATGGCATGCCTTACGCTGTTGAGTTTATCAATACTGCACCAACAGCCGACCGCGCCTATTTGCATGATAAGTATTACGAAGAGATACTCGAAAAATCTTCTGATTTCCTGATTGAGCAGGCAAGAAAAAGAAAGAGCAGACCCAGCAATTACACATGGTTCAAACTTTTGAGCGAGGGCAGGAAAGGGAAGAAGAAGAAAGTTTGAAGAAAGGGAGAAGGGAAAAAGGAAAAGGGAAAAAGGAAAAAAGGAAAATAATCCCGTTAGGGATTGAATATTTGTAGCCATGGGTGTCAACCCGTGGAATGGGATTATCCCCAATTTCACAATCCCGAAGGGATTGAATTGTGGTTATGAAAAACAGATAACGAAAATAATATTATTTAATATAAATTTGGAATTACGGCAATGAAAACTGCAAAATTATTTTTAGCGATAATGTTCTTATTATCATCCTCAATTCTGTTTTCTCAGGAAAACAAGGACAGTCTTCTTATTGAATCAATCAAAGCAGGGCAATTCGACAAAGCAAAAGAACTGGTGGAAGCCGGAGCAGATGTAAATGCTGTTGATACAAACAAAGCTACAGCTCTCATGTGGGCTACATATAAGGGCGATTTGGATTTTGTGAAGTGGCTTGTCTCGAAAGGTTCGGATTATAAGAAGAAGGGGATAATCGAAAAAGATAATTTGGCTTATGGCAATCTTTTAGGTATTGCTGCTGCAAAGAATCGTGTTGATTTTCTTAGGTATTTTATTGAGGGATTAGGAATTGATGTTAATGATAAGGAATTATCTAATAGTGGTAATGATGATGGGTGGACAGCGTTTATATATAGTGTTTATAATGATAATATTGAATCAATAGAATATTTAAGAAAAGTAAATGAAAATATTGATTCTGTTATTTTTGAAAAAAATCCACAGGGATACTCATTTTTTGATTATGCTATTAATGGATGTGATTTGAAATTCCTCAGTAATATAGTTAAAAATATAAAAAATGTTAGTTTTCAATCAGTTAATTATGATAAATTAAGAAATAAAATTCTTGATTTTCAAAATGATATTAAAAAAAAGGAAATACTTGATTTTTATATTAAGAATGGAGCTAATATTAAATTAAATGAATATTTGCAGATTGCAATCAAATTTAATATGGAGGATTATGCTCTCAAGCTTGTTAAGCAGGGTGCTGAGGCATCTTTACTTGAATTGATTTATTTAGGATTAGAAGATGATGTAATCAAATTAATTAATAAGAGTAAGTTTACAAAGGAATTATTGGATACTGCTCTACATTTAGCTTTTAATTTTCATTCAAAAAAATTAATTCCTGAGATAGTCAGAGCCGGAGCTGATATTAATTCATACGATGAGTTTGGTAATACGATTTTGAATAAAGCAATTTTATTAGAAGATATTGATATGCTATCCTTTCTGATTGACAATAATGTTGACGTCAACTATAAAGATCAAGAGGGATTTAGTCCATTGTTTTTAGCAAATTCAACTCACAATAATGATATTTTAGATTTATTGAAAAGTAAAGGAAGCTCTTTAATAAGCTCTCCTACTTTATCGGCGTCTTTGCAAAAACCCAATTTAACACTATCCGAAGGTTGCCAAATATTTTTTGTTGATGATAATTTAATACATTTTTGGGACAAGAATGGCAATGTATCAGTATGCGATATTTTACTGAACAAAATCATTTATAATTTTGAAAAAGGGAATCATCAAAGGTATAGGTTTATGCCTTCTAAATCTTATCGAAAAGATTCAAAGTATGCTGCGATTTATCAATTAGATAAAGTTCATGAAAGAATGTCTATTGTATTGATGGAAACAAAATTTTTTAAAGTTTTAAAAAGATTTTACGGTCATGATTGGGAAAGTTATGATTTTCAAAAAATAGCATTTACATCGGATAATAAGTTCTTATTTACTGAAGGAGTTGAAGATTTTACAATAAGAAAATGGAATATAGAAACCGCTCGCTCAGAATATGCTTTATGTAGTAAATTATATGATGATAAAAAATATTTCTTTGAACTTGGAATTAGAATTTTCACAAGATATTTTTTAAATGAGCCGGACAATAAAGTAGTAATATCCTGGGGTAATCATATTAATACTTATGATATTTCAGATGGCAAAATAATAGATTCAATTGAAATAAGTACTCTAATTAATGGAGATATGCAATATTCATCAACATACGAAACAATAGCTTGCCATATTCGGGATTCATCGATAATTCTTTATGATAAGAATTTTAAATTTATCCATGAAATTAAGATGAAGGAAAGATTTAATTACATGAGTTTCAGCCCTGATGGCAGGTATTTGGTATTTGATAATAGGAATACTCAAAATATCGATTTATATGACCTAAAAGAAAATAGAATTGATACAAATATAATTTCTATAATTAATGGTTGGCCTATTTTTTCAAAAAATTGTAAATCAATATTAACCTATAATTATAAGGAACCTTCGATAACTGTTTATGAAACTTCAACTCTTACAGCTTTAAATAAAATTAGAAATAAGGTTAATAACTCCTCCAAAGTTTTATTAACTGATAAGAATGATGTTTGTTCAAACTATAAGAATGGTTCCCTTGGAATTTGGAGTATAAATAGTAATAATAGAAATTCTTTTTTCAAAATAGATTTAAATATTAGCCGGATATTTTTAAATAGGAATAAAAATGAGCTAGCAATAGCCAATAACATTGGTTTAATTTTTAAATTTGATTTAAATAATAATTTAATTACAGATTCAATTAATCTTAATCAAGAAAATATTATATTTTGTGATTTTAATTCAGACTTATCAAAAGTATTGTTTTTAGATAAAAACAGAAAATGGAATGAAAAAGCAACATTAAAATTTGCTGATTTTTCTGATAAGAATAATATTATTTTAAAAGACATATATTTTGGATTTATTGATGATGCAAAATTTAGTAATAATCCTAATTTAGTTCTTTTTGAAGTGCATGGTAATATGTTTGATACTTTAGTAAAATATAATTTAATAAACAACAAGGAAACAAAAAAAACAACAAGTAACTCATGTAAAATTCAACCGTTCAATCAAAATAATAGTTATGCTGAATATCATATAAATAATTTATTAAATATTTATCAATTTGAAAGTGATACAATTATAAAATCCATTGAACAAAATATACTTAATGTTGCAACTTGGGTGAAAGGAAACAATCCATATATGGTTGTTTTAAGTGAAGATGATAAATATGGGCTTGCGGGTAGAAAGCACGGGAAATGGACTTGATAGATATAGAAAATCAAAAAGTCATTAATTCCTTCCACGATAATTATGGTTTTAACTCAATTGATTTTAAAAATGCTGATGATTTTTTTGTAAGCAGTTCCCAATCAGGTTGTATTAATATTTGGAATATTAAATCAGGTAACATCCTTGCAAGTCTTTATTCGATAAATAAGAATGACTGGGTCGCAGTAACTCCCGACGGCAAATTCGATGGCTCTCCCGGTGGTTTAAAAGAACTATACTATGTTCAAGATATGAAACCAATAACACTTGATGCTTTTTATGAAAAATTTTATACTCCCGGACTTTTACAAAAAGTGATGAACGGCGAAATTGTTCCCGGTGAGGACAGAGGACAAATTTTCTTTCCTCCTTCAATCGAGTTGAAATCACCAAAAGCAAATGATGTTATGGACAGGGATTTGGTTCAAATCAAAGTCGAACTCAAAGACGAAGGCGGCGGTATTGATGAAATTCGGCTCTATCAAAATGATAAATTAATCGAAGAGAAAAAATACGGCTTTTCTGCAGGTGAATTTAGCACTATTAACAAAAACTTCAATGTTTCTCTTTTACCCGGCATTAACAATTTTAAAGTATCTGCTTTCGGAACTGACAGAACTGAGTCTTATGAAGAGTTTTCTTTGGAGCTTGACAAAGAAGTTTCCAAACAAATTGATGCAAGTTCCAATCTGCATGTATTTGCTATCGGCATCAATGAATACGAAAATTCAATACATAATATAAACTACGGTAAGCCGGATGCACAGGCATTTGTAAATGCAATCAGTAAAAAATCGAGAACAATTTTCAAAGATGTTAACCTATATGAAATTTATGATGGTGAAGCAGTAAAAAGCAAAATTGATTCAGTCTTCAAAATAATTGCAAAGAATTCAAATCCAAACGATGCTTTTGTTTTCTACTATGCCGGTCATGGTTTCATGCTTGACGATGCCAAAGGCAATCCCAACGATTATTATTTCATATTGCACGATGTTACCGGTATCGGCAATGATGCACTTGTAAGACAAAAGGGGATTTCAGCAGATGAGCTAAAGGAATACTGCAAGAATATTAAAGCACAAAAGCAGTTGTTGGTCTTGGATGCCTGTCATTCCGGAGCGGCAATCGAAAAGTTTAAATTCAGGGGATACTCCGAAGAAAAAGCAATTAAGCAATTAGCCAGAAGTGCAGGAACGGCTGTATTGGCTTCTGCCGGCAGTGAGCAGGTCTCCACTGAATTTGATGATTTAGGTCATGGTGTTTTCACCTATGCACTGCTCAAAGCACTTGATGGAGAAGCAGACAACGGCGATGGTAAAATAACGGTAAGAGAAATGGATGCATATTTAAACGACAAGGTACCGGAACTGACAGAGAAGTACAGAGGCAAGAAGCAATATCCTAACAGCGGTACAACAGGCAACGATTTTCCGGTGGTAATATGTAAATAATTACGGTAAACAGTATAAAGTTTAAAAGTATAAAGTTTAAAAGTTTAAAAGTAACCGTCATCCTGAGCTTGTCGAAGGATGTCATTCTGAACGCAGTGAAGAATCCATTTTCTATTTTCTGATTTCTATTTTCTAAAACCGTGCCTAAGTGGTGAGAAAAATATTTACCACTAAGACATGGAGAACATAAAGAAACACTTAGATATAATTACAAATTATTTTGCGAAACTTTGCGTACTTTGCAAGCTTTGCGTGAAATTCTTCTTTCTGTATTTCTGTCCTTCAGACTTCTGTCTTCAGACTTCTTTCTTCCGTCCTCCCGTCTTTCCGTCATTCCGTTTTTCGTTCAACCGTTTTCAACAAAAATATTGCTGTGAAAAGCATCAGGACTGCAACAATTCCACCCAAATCATAAGCTCCTGTTAAACCCCATATTGCATATACAGGAACAATAATCAGCGGACCTAAAGTTTGACCAATTCGAAATATCATTCCGTTTACAGACATAATAGCGGCTCTTTGGTTCATTGGTGCGAGCCCTGCGAGCAATGATTGCAAGCTTGGAAGATTTGTCCCCTGTGCAAAACCGAATAGAATCGAAGGGAAAATTAATTGCCATGCTTCAGTTACAAAAGGAATGCTGACCATCGAAAAGAAATATAAAAAGCAAGATGTTACTATAAGCTTTTTCTCTGAGAACCTTCGTGTGAGTCTTCCTATTTGAGAAGACACGCTTAAAGATGAAAAAGAAGCAAATGACATAATTATCCCGATGATATATGGCGGTTGACTAAAAGTTTCTTCAATCAAAAACGGAAGATAAGTAAGGTATGGACCATATAAAATCACAAAAGTTAAAAGACTTAACACAAATAATCCGAAAATGTTTTTGTTATGTAATGTAGAAAAAGTACTTTTGAAATAATCTTTCAGAGTTTGCTCGTTCTTTGGCTCAATATTATTAAGTCCATAAATAACAATCAAACCGACTATGACAGCAAGAGATGGTAATAAAAATGGATAATACCATCCTATAGTTGCCAATGCTCCACCGACAATCGGAAAACTTGCAGTGCCAACACTTAAAACTGATGCATTATATCCCATTGCAGTCGGTCTGTCATTGCCTTTAAACATATCTCCGATTAATGTTAGGTTTATCGAACCCAATGCTGCTGCACCCGAACCCTGAATAAAACGAAGAAATACCATCCATTCAAAATTGTGCACGAAAAAACATGCTGTCCCTGCAATAGCAAATAAAAATAATGATGGTACTAAAATCCTCTTTCTACCATGCCTGTCCGCAAGAATGCCAAGCACCGGAGTTAAAAAAATTCCGGGTAATGTAAAGGCTGTTATCAGCAAACCGACTTCTTTTGGTGTGATATGAAAAGCTCGGGCTATACCGGGAAATGCGGGTGTTAAACTCGCAACTCCCATTATGCTTATTAATGTGATTGAATATATTATTAATAAATTCCGATTTAAAAAAAGTTTTGCCATATACTAATTTATAAACTTAAATTCTCAATTTATCAAATTACAAAAAAAATGTTTCCTGCAATTTTCAATTGTTAATATTTTTCAGTTTTTCCTCAAACTCACTCAAATCATTTATCGGATACTCACAGGCGAAATTCTTACAAAGATAAACTGTCGGCTTGCAATCCAACATTTTCATGTCTTTGGTATATGATGCTAAACCGGAAAGAGCTTCCTTGCTATCCTCAGTCTTCAAAATTACAAAAGCATTCTGTAATTTATATTTGTTAAAAACATCAATAAATGCCTCAATATCATCAGTGTTTTTTGCAACAAAAACTATCTCAACAGATGGATTAATATAGGAAGAAAAACCGCATAAAAACTGAGAGTATGCCTCAGGATATGATTTGACCTGAGAAGAAAACTCATCAATCAGTTTCTTGATATATTCGTTATATTTTATATTTCCTGTTAGTTTAGATATCTTAACTAAATTTGAAAGTTGTACTGAGTTTCCTGAAGGTATTGCACCATCATATATTTCTTTTTTTCTGATAATCAAATCTTCTGCAAAGTCGGGAGTAAAGAAATATCCGCCGGAAGAATTATCCCAAAAATGATTTAATAATATTTCCTGAATTTCAACAGCTTCTTCCAGATATTTAATTTCATAAGTTGCATTATAAAGTTCAAGCAATCCCCACGTATAAAAAGCATAATCGTCAAGATATCCCGTTAAAGTGTTTTGATATGAATGAAGGAGCATTCCTTTTCCATCCTTCAAATATTTTTTAATGAAACCATGATTCTTTATAGCAATATCAGTAAAATATTGTTCCTTAAATACTTTGCCTGCAATTGCAAAAGCCGCCATCATCAAGCCGTTCCAATCGGTCAATATCTTTTCATCTTTAAAAGGATGAATTCGATTTTCTCTCTCTTCAAACAAAATTCTTCGGACTTCCTCGATTTTTAACTTTAATTCTTCTTTGCACAAACCAAGTTCTGAAGCCATTTCTTCATATGATTTTGTCAAATGTAAAATATTCAGACCTGTATATTTCCCTGTTCTTTCATCATGAAAATTTCCATCATCTTTTACTGAATATACTGCTTTTGCAATTTCAAAATCATTCTTCAATATTTCATGGAGTTCTTGTGTCTTCCATAGATAAAACTTACCTTCCTTTCCGTCGCTGTCAGCATCCTCCGCGCAATAAAATCCTCCTACCTCAGACAGCAATTCCCTTTCAACATAGCTGAAAATCTCGTAAACTTTTTGCTTGAATTCGACTTTTTTTGTAATCTTCCCTGATTCAGTAAAAGCAATTGCCAGCAATGCCTGATCGTAAAGCATTTTTTCAAAATGAGGAACAAGCCAAACCCTGTCAGTTGAATATCTGTGGAAGCCAAAGCCAATTTGGTCGTAAATGCCGCCCGTTCCCATTTTAGACAATGTGGTATCTGTCATTTCCAATGCTTTTGGGTTCTTAGTTTGATGATAATAATCCATCAGGAAAAACAAATTATGAGGTACCGGAAACTTAGGACTGCTTCCAAAACCACCATATTCCTCATCATAATTCTGTTCGAGCATTTCATAAGTACTATCCAAAATATCCGTTTCTAAATCAGACGAAGATGCCTGTCTGCTTTGTTTTATTCTATCTAACATATCATCTGCAGAAATAAGGAGGTCATTCTTCCGTGTTTCCCATAGCTCCTTGATTTTCGGAATCAATTCTCTCATGCCGATTCTATTCATTACTGAATCCTTTGGAAAATATGTTCCTGCAAAAAATGGTTTTTTATCGGGAGTCATAATAACGGTTAATGGCCAGCCACCGCTTCCTGTGAGCATTTGACAAACCTGCATGTATATGGAATCAATATCCGGTCTTTCTTCCCTGTCAACTTTTATATTTATAAATACATCGTTCATCATTTCAGCAATTTCATTATCCTCAAATGATTCGTGTGCCATTACGTGGCACCAATGACATGTAGAATATCCAATTGATAAAAATATCGGCTTATTATCTCTTTCTGCACTCTCGAAAGCTTCTTTTCCCCAAGGGTGCCAGTCAACCGGATTTTCGGCATGCTGCAACAAATACGGATTTTTTTCGTTAATTAATCTGTTTGTTTTATGATTTATTGTTTTTTTCATATTTTTAACTATGTTGAATAAAATATTTTTAACTTAATAACGAACAGATTTAAAATTATTTGGAGTATTGATGATTTACAAAAAGTTGAATTGGAATTTAATATATATATTAGCATTGTTTTTGTTTGCTAATTGCTTAATTGCTAAAACTGATTCAATTCCGGGTATCGGATTAATTACACCAACTTTAGACAACGAATACAAATCGGGTTACTACATTCCCAAAGACATGAAGGACTGCTTCCTTGAAATTGATAAAATCCTATCTGACGAGATTAAAAATGATATTTCAGATAGTAATATTTATGAAAGCAGAAGAAAATACCAGAATTTAGTACAATGGATGTATCAAAATTGGGGAATGGAAGATACAACAAGATTATTTAAATATTTCAATCAATTTGGTTTTAATGACGGTGCTGATATCGCTCAGGCTATTTATGATTCTTACCTGAAATATAAAATTGGTGATGATATCCGTATTGAAATCACACCAAAATATTATGTCAATAATAAAAATATGTTTTTAATAAAAGCTGATACAATA
>CAZEHW010000029.1:0-20737 GCA_964511865.1 uncultured Hyphomicrobiales bacterium
AATACATTTTTGTAATGAGATTATTATAAAATCTAAATGCAAAAATTTCAGTTTAAATTTTCTCTTTCAAACTGAGAACAATAAATTCAATTTAGTAAAAATTGATACCAATAAATACTCAATATATAACGGGGAAAAAGAATTATTTCTTAGAGATACAATTTTAAAGGAAAACGAAAATTTCATTAAATTGATTTGTAATGACCCAGAAAATTTAATAAATATCATTGATAACAGCACCTATTTTTCTGAAAGATATCGTAAAGTAGATATACCGGATGATTCTTTAAAATTTTATTCACAACATTTAAAAATTTTAACTGAATTTGGTTATGAAATTTATGATAGGAATGTTAATTGTTTTGGAGAGGATATTGATATCTCAGGATTATCAATAGTATTAGATGATGAAGTAGTGATTAAAGCTAAAAGTAAAGAAATATATTTAAGCTTGTTATTTAAATCGAAAAATGATAAAGAGGTTTTGTGTAATATGTTTAATGATAAAAGAACATTTAGCCAGCAGGTAAGAGAGTTTCAACATCCAAATGAATAAATATTTATGTTATGTTGATTTTAATAATATAATCAAGGAATTTATATGAAAATTATTACTTTAATATTCGCTTTACTTTTCAGCTATAGCTTAGCAATTGCACAATCATCAACATTCACATTTGGTTATGACGATGCAGGAAACCGTATTATAAGAGAGATTGGTCCTTCACAGTTTCACCCAAACGAACCGGATGAAAAGGAAGTTTATAACGACTATTTAGCTGGGCATGGAATTAATATTTTTCCAAATCCTTCAAGAGGCAAAATAGAAATTGTAATTTCTAACCTCAAAGACAAAGAGCAAGCAAAGGTTGAAATTTTTGATTTACTTGGCGAAAAAGTCTTTGAACTTAACAACCTACATTTATCTAATACAATAGATATTTCAGACAAGCCCGGTGGTGCTTATATTATGAAAATATTCATTGATGAAAAGAGTATTGTTTGGAAGGTAATAAAGGAATAAATTGGCTACGATTCGGCTACGATTTATTTGGAAAACAATAGAAAAAAGAGATAAAAAGGAATAAATAGTAGTATAGCAAATTATTAATGAAGTCATAAACTTAGCATGAATACTGGCTTTATTGAATTCTACCCTGTCTGACTCTGGATCAGAAGAGTCCATGTTCGATTCCTGGCGGGTCAGCAAAAAAAAAGGAGCTTTTTAAAGAAGCTCCTTTTTTTTATTTGTTCAGATTATTTTCCAATTAAAAGCTAAAACATCATATACACAGCTAACAAAGACCTGAGGTTTGCGATATTATGAGTTTCGGCTACTATGCCTTCGTTTAAATAAACCGGAGTACCAAAAGTTACAGATGTATATTCCAATTCTGCGGCAATCTGAACCATTCCAATACTCCATCTGACATAAGGTGAGATTCTGATAATGTTGTCAGCTTCAGGTGCCCTGCTGAATACTGCAAAGTTTGAACCCACCTTAGCAAGATTGTCGTCAAATCCCAAATTCTTTGTGTAGCCACCAAATAAATTTACCGAAACATTTTCAGAAATCTGATAGTTGAAATCAACCCATGCAGAAATGATATTGTTATTTGTATAATCCATGACACCTGTGCTGTCATCATAAGATTTTACCCCATACCCGCCGAGCATGGTCATATTTGCAAGGTTTTGACCGTAAACACATTCGAGCTTTATTTTGAACGGATTGGATTGATACTTCATGAAAGCTTGTGTTGTGTAAGAACCGATTGTATTTTCATTGGAATAGGGTTTACCTTCGCTGTTGATTCTGTTGGTAGTCAACAATGGGCGTAAAATTTTATAGGATGCACTTGCCCCAAATATAAAATTATCATTACTGTGTTTTGCCTGAAAAAGCATTTCGGGTATAACAGCATTTCTTTGATATACAGAGCTTGCAACTGAGGTATAAGCAACTTTGGCACCATCCCAAACCGGACCATAACTTTGGAAATCTCTTTGAGTAATTGCAGCAGCTAATAAAGAGAGAGAACCTATCTTGTGAGTTAAACGAATTTGCGGATTACGGGAAAATGGCTGAAATGGTGCACCTGTATTGAAATTCACTACATCGGGATAACAATCTGTAATAAACAAGGGATGCCAAAACTGACCAACCTTAAGCTGTGTATTAGTCCAGTTCAAATCTACATAAGCATGTCTGAGACGGAAGCCGTTAACATCTCCTTCGGATGTACCGAAAAATTCTCCTTCGATAAAGCCTGATGTTTTAATTCCGGCAATTTCCGGTCCCGTAATTTTTCCGTTCAATCTTGTTTGAATCGAAAGAATATTGAAACTTGGGCTTGCGTTAATATCATTCCCTTCCGCATCAAACGCCTGGTCTAATGGCAAAATATGGAAATGACCTTCACGCAAAGACGAAGTCTGTCTTGTGTCATAGATAATATCGGTTTTGATAAAACCATGTATGTCTAATACGGGTTTATTTTCACCTTGGGAATAAGCCCCAACTGCAGAGAACAATAATATTACCGTAATAAAAATAATTTGCTTTTTCATAAAAAAACCTATTTGCTTATATTGAATAAAAGAATCATCAAATTCAAGAAATAATCACAAACTGATGACCAATGAACTACTAAAATATCAATAATATCTCGGAATAGAAAGTGGTTTTGTGTGTTTATTTTGAGCATGAATTGCAGTTGTTGAGGGAATGATTGAAAATTGCAAAAACAAATAAAATTTTATTCTTTCCATTAATTTTAATAATTTACTTATAAAAATATGGAGAAAATCTAATGAGACTAAAAGTTGTAATGGAAGAATGTGAAGAAGGTGGATATACTGCCTATGTTCCTTCTCTTCCGGGTTGTATAAGTGAGGGTGACGATAAAGAATCTGCTTTAAAAAATATCAGAGAAGCAATTTCGCTTTATCTTGAACCGGAGAAACCATGTTTGCAATTTTGATTGAATATGCAAGAGTACTAAGTTAAAAAAGCATGAAAACAATCAAATCAACTATATTACATTCTATCAGATTTTCACTTATATTATTTGTGATTTTCAATACGATATCATCGAGTGGTAGAGATTCAATTTTGGATTTACCACTAAAGAGTACTTTATCCTACACTTCTATAATTGGTAATATAAATGAACTTGAGTTTGCTCTTGGATTGGGACAAAAATCAAACTATCGTCCATATAGCTCGAAATTTAAATATGAATACCAGGATTTTGATGCTTTTTCTTTTGGTGCAAGTATATTCTTAAATAAATTCAACTATTATGATTTATCATTAAATCTAAAATTGGTAGATATTGAAGCACAATCTGATAGTTTTTTTGGAAAAATTCCGTTTTGGAAAGATTTCATAATTAATACGAATTTTAAATTACTTAATGTAAAATATGGCATAAACTCTATTCGAGATAATATTTTTATTGAGGTAAACCCTGGAATTGCTTATCCAATATATAAAGAATCAACAAATATATTATTTGCTATGTACGAATTCAGTACTGGATATGTTGGTCATCGAATTGATTCCTTGATCTATCCTAACTTCAAAAACTATAGTAAAAGTGAGATTCAAGGATTCGAATTGTCAACAGGCTTTTCATTGATTTATGACAGCGATCCTTTGAGGATGAAATTCAATATTTACTTTAGCAAAATAACGAGTGGACCAAATCTTAACTACCTGGGTGCAACAGCAAAAATCAATTTAATAGATTACCAGACTATGCTTTATATCTTCGGAAAGAATACATTTTTGAATGATATTGCTGAAAAATCGTTATTTTTTGTTATTGGCTTTGAGAAGTTAATTATAAAAAATCAACATGATTATAATTTAAGATTCGGATTAGGTTTTGAATATTATTTACCGGGAAAAGATTTGTCACCAATGAACTCTAAATTATTAAATTATTAAAAAGATATAACAAGTAAGAAGAGACAAAATATGGATAGACGAACTTTTAAGGAGGAAGGATTTTAATTAAAAAAACGACAAATTTTAAATAAACGAATATTCGGTTGGAAGAATTATAAAGAATCTTTAAATATTGAATTTTTCCATAATTATAAATTTATATGTTACTAAGAATTATATAATAACTTCACTTTATTCCACTATAAATACACTTATTACATAGCAATTTCTTATTTTAGAAGTTCTTGATTTGCAAATATTTCAGAATATTTGTTAATTTTAATATTTTTTGATTGAGTAATTAATATAAAGCTAAATATAAGGAATTGTAATGGCAGAGTTTAAGTTTAAACCTTTTAACGAAATGACAGCGGATGACTATGCGGAAGTCGGCTTTAAGTCAGGTCTGGAAATACACCAGCAGTTACTGACTGAGAAAAAACTTTTTTGCAGATGTCCTGCCGGTAAGTATAGTAATGATGTATATCATGCTGAGATTTTAAGGCACATGCGTCCGACATTGTCAGAACTCGGCGAGTACGACGGTACCGCTTTGATGGAGTTCAAAACTAAAAAGGATATTATTTATAGGATTAACAGGGAAACCGTTTGTACTTACGAGATGGACGACACACCACCTTTCGAGATTAACGACCAGGCATTGGATTCGTCAATCGAAGTTGGTTTGCTCTTAGGAGCTACAATCGTGGATGAGTTGCATATTGCACGTAAGCAGTATCTTGACGGCAGTATTCCGACAGGTTTCCAAAGAACAGCTATTGTCTCCGTTGGCGGGAAAATTCCTTTTAAGAACAGGGAAATAAGAATAATACAAATGTCAATAGAAGAAGATTCCTGCCGTGAGTTTGCCGACAATGGACATACGAGAATTTACCTGACAGACCGATTGGGAATGCCGTTAATTGAAACGGTTACTTATCCCGACATGAAAACTCCTCAGGAAGTTGCCGAAGTTAATGATATTTTAAGAAGATTGGTTCGTACAACAGGTAAAGTCCGCACAGGTATCGGTGCTTCACGTCAGGACGTTAATGTAAGCGTTAGAGGTGGTACAAGAATCGAAATTAAAGGCGTTTCTAAAATTAAGTACATTCCTTTGCTTACTTACAATGAAGCAATGAGGCAATGGAATTTGCTTAGATTAAGAGAAGAGCTTAAAAGGCGTGGAATTACTGAAAAAACTTTCAAATCAAAAACTGATGATATTACACATTTGTTGAGACACACAAGCTATCAGCCCGTAAATAATGCTTTGGCAAACGGTATGGTGGCAAAATGCGTAACACTCAAGGGATTCAAAGGACTATTGAATTGGCAGACACAAACCGATACATTTTTCTCTAAGGAAATCTCAGATAGAGTACGTGTTATTGCCTGTCTTGACCAACTGCCAAATATTATTAATTCCGACAGCTATGAAAACACTCTTTCTACAGCAGAAGGACAAAAGATAAGAAAATACATCGGTTGTACTGAAAAAGATACGATTGTTATCGTTTGGGGTAGCCAGCAAGATGCTGAAACAGGAGCCAAGGAAATAGTCATTCGCGCAAAAGAAGCAACGATAGGTGTTCCTTCGGAAACCAGGCAAGCACTAAAAGATGGCACAAACGGCTTTGAGAGAATATTACCAGGACCTGACAGAATGTATCCTGACACAGACCTTCCTCCAAAGAAAATTTTGGACGAAAGAAAAGATTTAATCAGAAAAGGTCTTCCTGTTTACTTTTGGGAATATGAGAAATATTTCCAAAAACTGAAATTACCAAAGGATGTTATAAGACCGCTTACTGATTCAAAGTATCCTCCATTATTCAAGAAGATGGTTAACACATGGAAGATTAATCCGGTTTTTGCTTCTGTTGCAATGGTTCGTTTTGTCAAACATCTGAAACGGAAGAAATATGACACATCGGTTTTAACTGTTGATGTAATGGAAAAAATATTTTCAGCTTACAAGGATAAAAAGATTATTCGCGAAGGTGTTTACTATGCAATCAAAAAGACTGCAATAAATGGGGTATTCAAAAAGGAATATCTTTTAGCACCGGCAAAGAAAACAGATATTGGCAAGGAAATAGTAAACGCTAAAAAAACATATAAGAAAATGAAGATATATAATCCTGACAAGAAAAACGATATTCTTATCGGATTGGTTATGAAAAAATTAGAAGGTAGAGCAAGCGGTGAATATGTTGCACAAAAAATCAAAGAAAAATAAGAGGAAAAATTGATGGCTAAGAATGATGATTATAAAGGTTATCGCGGTGAATCGTTAAAGGTTTTACAGAATTTTAAGGCAAAGGTTTGGAGTGATGTCGAAATTAAAACAACTGATGGAGACCATGTTGGTATTATTCTACCCCGTTCCGAACAGGCAGATGAATTTCATATTGTTATTAAGTTAAGGACAGGATATAATATAGGTATTGCTGCAAAAAAAGTAACAGCAATGAAAGTTACCGGAAGGAAAGAAGCACATTACAAAATTCCTGAAAAGCTTTTCCCATATTCCCCAAAGAAGCCGAGAGTGAAACTCTTTGGTACCGGCGGAACAATAGCATCGAGATTGGATTACAGAACAGGTGCGGTTATTCCTGCATTTTCTCCGGGAGAATTGTATGGTTCTGTTCCTGAGTTAGCAGACTATTGCAATCTCGAAACTGAAAAGCTGTTTGGTGTGTTCAGTGAGAACATGGGACCTGAGCAGTATATTACAACTGCTAAGGCAATTGGTAAAGAAATTGAAAAAGGAGTTGATGGTATTGTAATCGGACATGGAACCGATACATTGCATCACACTGCATCAATTCTGTCTTTCATGATTCAAAATTCACCTGTACCGATTGTACTGGTTGGTTCGCAAAGGTCAAGCGACAGACCTTCTTCTGATGCCGCTTTGAATCTAATTCATAGCGTTAAGACTGCATCAGAATCAGACATTGCAGAGATTGTTGTTTGCATGTTCGGACCTACATCAGACCAATACGGACTCTTGCACAGAGGAACAAGAGTAAGAAAAATGCATTCGAGTTACCGCTCTACATTCAGGACAATTGGTGATATTCCAATTGCGATGGTTAGCAAAGATAAAATCACTCCATTGCGAAGTGATTATAAAAGACGCAGAGAAGACAAAAACGTTAAGATAGTTCCAACTTTTGAAGACAGAGTTGCGATAATTTATTATTATCCGAATATGCATCCCGATATGGTTGATTCATTGATTGACAATGGATATAAAGGAATCATAATTGCTGGAACCGGATTGGGACACGTAAACAAACCGCTTTATCCTGCACTGAAGCGTGCACAGGATAACAATGTTGCCGTATATATGACTGTTCAAACTCTTTGGGGTTATGTACAGATGTATGTTTACGATACAGGACGCGACATGATGGAGCTTGGAGTGATACCTCTTGCAAACATGCTACCCGAAACAGGATACATGAAACTTTGCTGGGCATTGGGACAAACAAAAGATTTGAAAAAGGTGAAGGAAATAATGCTTACACCGATTGCAGGTGAGATAACAGAGCGCGAACCAAGCAACGGCTATTTGATTTTTCAAGGTGGTATTCCCGAAGTCGAGGAGTTTATTTCGCAGTATAGAAAATAAATTTAGTGAATAGTGAAAAACGAATAGTGAAGAATTTTCGCTATTCGTTTTTTATATCACAACTTTTCAAATTGAATTCTAATCCTTATTCAAAATTTATAAAAATAGATACTTATCATTCATTGAGATTTAATATGGTTTAATTTATTAAAAATGATTGCACTTGTTGCAGCTACATTTAAAGATTCGACTTCTTTTGAAATAGGAATATAGATTACTTTGTTACAAATTGAAAGAATATCATTTGAAATTCCCTTGCCTTCACACCCAAAAATAATTGTGCTTTGTTCTTTGAATTTATGTAAGTCAACAGGAATAGAATTATTTGAAATTTCGGAGGCAATTATTTCAAGACCTTTTGTATTCCTCAACTCAATTAAATCCTTAATAAGATTTTCAGATTGATAATATTCAATTGAAAAAGCCGTTCCCATAGAAACCCTAATGGCTCTCCTCAAAAACGGATGGCTTGATGATTTGTCAAAAACAATAGATTTAATGCCAAATGCAACAGCATTTCTAACAATCGAGCCAACGTTTTCGGAATTCACAATTCCATTTAAGACGACAATAGGAGGTTTTAATTCAAGTAAAGGAGTTTCTTTAGGTAATTTACCTAATACCATAATACCCTGATGTAATCTGAATCCGACTATAGTGTTCATTAGAGTTTTATCAGCTGTAAATAGATTATCGGGAGAAATATTTTTTTGCGTTATTAATTCTGCAAATAAATTCAGAAATTCAGGAAGAGCAAAGATAGAAACAATTTCAATATCGCTATTTAAAATTTTTCTAGCAGTAATGGAACCTTCAGCGATAAGAAGTTTATTATCGGACAGAGAGACAGAAATATTTTTCAAGTTTCGGTATAAACCGATTCTCGAGTCATTGGCATTTGTAATTTTAATCATAAAAAAAATTGGGCTGACCAATTTCAGGAGCAGCCCAATTATGATATAATTGAATTACTTCTTTGCTGCCTTTTTGGGAGCAGCTTTTTTAGGAGCAGCTTTTTTTGGAGCGGCTTTAACTACTGTTTTCTTAGCTGTAGTTTTCTTAGCAACTGCTTTTTTGGCTACTACTTTTTTTGGAGCAGCTTTTTTGGCTACTACTTTTTTAGGAGCAGCTTTTTTAGCTACTACTTTTTTAGGAGCAGCTTTTTTGGCTACTGCTTTTTTAGGAGCAGCTTTTTTGGCTACTACTTTTTTAGGAGCAGCTTTTTTAGCTACTGGTTTCTTTGGAGCAGCTTTTTTAGCTGCCGGTTTTTTTGGAGCAGCTTTTTTAGCTGCCGGTTTTTTTGCTGTTGGCATATTTACCCCTTTTGTGATATTAGTAATTAGTTCAGATACAGATTTGCCCTGTAAAAAGAGCATTAAATAATCACGACTGCCGGCTTTTGAATCCGTTCCGCTCATATTGAATCCCCCGAACGGATGGACGTCAACAACGGCACCTGTGCATTTCCTATTTAAATAAAGATTACCTACATGAAATTCATTTCTTGCTCTGTCGAGTTTGGATCTGTTCATTGAATAAACAGCACCCGTTAGTCCGTATTGAGTATTATTTGCAATTTTCAAAGCATGGTCATAATTATTAGCTTTGATAACTGCGAGAACAGGACCAAAAATTTCTTCCTGCGATAATCTTGCCATCGGGTCAATATCGATAAAAACAGTTGGCTTTATGAAATAACCCGGTAGTTCATTAATTTTATACCCCCCCGCTAATAACCTACCTTCCTTTTTTCCAATTTCAATATAATTTAAAATTGAACTTTCGGAAGCGGCATTAATAACAGGACCTGAATAAATGTTTTCTTTCGGATCACCAGATTGTAAAGCTTCAACAGAAATTTTGAGTTTATCAACAAATTCTTTGTAAACTGTTTTGTCAACAATAACTCTTGAGCATGCTGAACACTTTTGTCCCTGGAATCCGAATGCAGCAGCTGTTACGCCTTTAACTGCATCATCAATGTTAGCTTCTGAATCAACAATAATGGAATCTTTTCCTCCCATTTCAGCAACAATTCTTTTAATCCAAATTTGACCTTCGGATTTTTTAGATGCCAATTCGTTAATTCTAAGTCCAACTTCCATTGAGCCGGTAAAAGTAATAAACCTTGTTAATGGATGTTCGACCATAAAATCACCTGCTTCAGCTCCGCTAGCTACTAAGAAATTCAAAACACCTTTTGGCAATCCAACTTCATTTAAGATGTCAGTTAATAATCTTGCCATCATAGGTGAGTCGGAGGATGGTTTCATAACTACAGTATTGCCTGCAACAATTGCAGCTGTAGTTATACCCAACATAATTGCCCAAGGGAAATTCCAAGGTGGGATACAAAGACCAACACCTAATGGAATATAAAAGTAACTTAGCTTTTCTCCGGGGTATGGTGTCAAAGGTTGTTCCATAGAGTACCGGATTGCTTCACGTGCATAAAACTCAAGAAAGTCAATACCTTCACAAGTATCAGCATCAGCTTCCGCATAATTTTTTCCAGTTTCGGAAATCATCCATGCATTTATTTCGAATCTTCTTTTTCTACAAACATTAGCGGCGTCCAATAAATACTTTGCTCTTCTTTCAGCAGGAACATTTTTCCACGATTCGAATGCTTTTGCAGCAGCTAAAATAGCTTTTTCGGCTTGTTGCTTACCTGCTTTTTGAAAAATACCGATTGTTTCTTTTGGATTTGCCGGATTTATAGAGATTGTTTTCTTTTCGGTTAGAGATGACTTACCATCAATTATGTTCCCGTATTCTTTTCCGAATTTACTTCGAACTAATTTTATTGCTTCTTTTTGTTTATCTAAATTAACTTTTTTTGTAAAGTCCAAAGGCGTTAAATTTTTAAACTGCCCTACTTTCATATAATCCCTTTTTAATGTTTTCAACATTTTAACTTTATGCCTAACTCAAAATTACGAAAGAGATTTAAGAAATAATAATATTTTTTTTATTTATTTGTTAAAAATTTTTCCACAGCTATTGTAGAAAAAGTTATAACAAAATTTATCTTAAATAAATAAAAGTTTTTTTTGGTAATAAAATGAAGTGGAATTATTGAATTAAAATTTAAAAATAATTTTTATATGTACCAGAAACATAGTAATCATCAGTGTTTGAGAGGTTAGTAAAATTTAGCAACTAAAGTATTTGTTCATTAAATTTTTAATTTATTTCAAAGAAGAAATGGTTTTTACAAAGAAATTCTTTGCTTTTTTTTGTTTTAAATTAATTTAAAAAATTTAAAATATTCTTTTTTTTATTTGTCCATTGATGAAATGATCATGATAATTTACAGATAAATTTTTAAATTTTATTTTAATTGAATTTTTCTAATATGAAAATGATTGGTAACAAATCAAAATTTATCCTTAATTTTGGAACAGTATTTATTTAGAGAAAATAATTTTATGAGAACAACAACAGCTTATATAAATAAGAAAAATTTAAGATACAATATCAAACGTATCCGAGAATTAGCACCCGATTCTGAAATAATGGCAATTGTAAAAGCCAATGCATACGGTCACGGGCTTTTAGGAACTGCTCAGATATTAAGATATGACGGTATCGAGTTTCTCGGGGTGGCTTTTGCTAACGAAGGTGTAATGCTTAGGGAATCAGGTGATACTCAGCCAATAATTGTTTTGATACCTGCATTTCCGGATGAAGCTCAATATTTTTGCAAATACAATTTGCAAGCGGCTATTTCATCGGAAGAATTTTTAGTTGCACTTTCAAATGCGGCACAACAAAGAAATATTGTTGTAAAAACTCATTTACTGATTGACACAGGAATGCACCGAGATGGAGTTGATGCAAAAAATGCTGTTGATTTTATGAAGAAATTTGGTAATCTGCCAAATATTGAAATGCATGGAGTTGCTACTCACTTCGCAACTTCCCCAACAAATAAGGACTATGCAAGAAAACAATTGAAACTTTTTAACGATACTTTGGAAAATTTAAAGGAAGAAGGATTTACTTTTAAATATATTCATGCAGCTAATTCGGGAGCTCTCGCAAATCTTCCCAATGCATATTTTAATCTGGTACGCCCGGGTTTAGCATTATATGGATATGCACCTTCTGCAGAAGTTAGAGAGAAATTAAAAGTGAAACCAATACTATCATTAAAAAGTCAGGTTATTGTAACCCGAAGAATTGAAGCAGGTGAATCTGTAAGTTATGACAGACTTTTTGTAGCTAAGAAACAAACAACTATTGCTACAGTCCCGTTAGGTTATGGAGACGGATATTTTAAAACATTAACAGGCAGAGCGCAATGTTTGATAAATGGGAAACGTTATCCCGTAGTTGGTTCCATATGCATGGATGAGATAATGGTTGATTGCAACAATGATGAGGTTAATCCCGGCGATGAAGTTGTTCTGATTGGAAAGCAGGGTAATGAGGAAATTCTCGCAGACGAAATTGCCGGTTGGGTCGGAACTATACCTTATGAAATTACGACCGCGATTTCTGCAAGGGTAAGCAGGGTATATATAGAACCTTTTACTGATTGATATATACAATATAATGTTAACAATAATTATTAATATGATATAATGTACAAAATAAGGTTACCAAATTTTGAAGGTCCATTTGATTTATTGCTTTACTTTATTAAGCGCGATGAATTAAATATTTATGATATTCCAATAGCAAAGATTACCGCTGAATATCTTAAATATATCCGTTTGATGAGATTTTTTGATTTGGAGCTTGCAGGTGAATTCCTGGTTATGGTAACAACATTGATGTATATTAAAACACAAATGCTTTTACCAAAAGTTGAATCTGAAAACGGAGAAGAAGTTGAAGACCCACGGACAATTTTGGTTCAAAAGCTGATTGAGTACAAGCAATTCAAAGAAGCATCGAGGGAATTATCCGGAATGTCAGATAATCAACGATATATATACTATAGGAACTTATTTGCAGAAAGCCAACCAGAAACAGAAAATCCTGATGATATTTATTATGAGAATTCAACCTTATTTGATTTATTAAGGGCTTTCAAAATAGCTATAGATAGATCCCAGGGAGCAATCAATGAACATATTGTTCAGATAGAGAAAGAAACCATTGAAGAAAAGACAACTTTGATAAAACAAAAGTTGAAGGTTAACAAACGATTAAGCTTTTTTAGTTTAATTCAAAACTCGAGCAGAATGAATATTCTTGTAACTTTTTTAGCCATACTCGAGATGATTAAAGAAAAACTGATTTTTATTAAACAGGATGAAATGTACGAAGATATTATTATCATGGAAAGACCTGCCAATATTTTTGAATCGGATATAGCTTATGAGACAGAACAAAAAGTTGAAGTAATTAACAATTAAAAAGAATAAGATATGGAAATAAAACCACCATTTTTGAATTTATCACACTCAGAGCAAAAATCTGCTATTGAAGTATTACTTTTTGCCGCAGAAGAACCGCTGACATTAAACTATTTATTTGATTTACTTATTGTCAATATAGCTACATTGGATTTGGGTGATGATGAGAGTGATTCCGAAGAAGAAAAACCAAAGCAAATATCTTTTGCTCAGGAAATAATGAAAAAATACGATATAACTCCTGCTTATTTTCAGGAATTGATAACAGAAATTAATATAGAATTGGTGGAAAGCAACAGACCATTTCAGATTATTAACATAGCCGGCGGATTTCAATTTGCTACCCGCCCTGAATATGGCGAACTACTACAGAGGTTGACACGAACAAAAACGAAAAGGAAGTTTTCGCAAGCATCTTTGGAGGCACTTTCAATTATTGCTTATAAGCAACCGGTAACCAAAGCTGAAATTGAACAAATCAGAGGTGTTAATTCGAATGAAATAGTCAATTCACTTTTAGAAAAGAGTTTTATTAAAATTGTAGGTAGAAAGGATGCTCTCGGTAAACCTTTGCTATTTGGAACTACACCTTTATTTCTCAAAACGTTCGGATTAAAAAGTCTGGAAGATTTACCAAAGCTAAGAGAAATTGAAGATATAGCTTCCGGCGATTCGGCGATTGCTTCGCAAATTGAAGTAACATTAGATATTAGCGATGAGGAAAATGCCAAAGCAATTCAGGAAAAGATTGACAGAACATTTGGATTGCAGGATGTTCCTGAAAACATTTCTGAAAATGAAGAAGAATATTTTAATTCACAGGAACCTTTGGAACAAGATGTAATGAAGAATATATCACCTGAGGTTCTTGATGAAGAAATATCAGATGATGATTTTATAATTTCAAATGCCGATGCAGAGAAAATAGTATAAGAAGATTTTATCTGAAAAAAGTTATATCAACCTTTGTTTGTCTAACAACAATGTTTCCAGGAGGGGGAAACTGACCAACAACAGTATTTCTTAAATATGTTGCGGCGTATATCTCATCGTAAGTGTTAGATATATTTCCTAATTGTAAATCCGCTGATTCGAGAATTTCTTCAAGTTCTGCAAGAGTTTTTCCTGTCAGATTGGGTACTTCTATTTCGGCTTCCAAGCCCTTGCTGACAACCAGATTGACATAGGCACCAAACGTAATAGTTTTTCCTGGTCTGATGCTTTGCCTTATAACTGTATCCACACCAACAGAATCACTAAATACATACTCAATATTCCCAATATACAAACCTCTTTCCATTAAATTAACCCGGGCATATCTCAATGGTTTTAACATTATATTCGGCATTGTTACGGGTTCACCGCCCTTACTGATTGTTAAATTGATATGTCTACCACTTTTGACTATTCTGAATGGTTTAGGATTTTGATTTATGACATGGTTTTCCGGGAATTCATCGTTGTGTTGTTCAGTATAGATATTATAATTTAAATTTAATCTTTCAAGTTGAGCTTTCGCATCAGTTAAAGTCATACCCGTTACATCGGGAACTTGTACTTTGTCCCCGCTATGGATAATAGCTGGGAGAATTAGTGAATCTATAATCATAAAAGTAATCAGCAGGGACAGACAAAAACCACCTAATATATAAGCATGCGGTTTATACTCTTTTAATTTTTCTTTATCAATTTTCATAAAAATAAAATATCTTCCTTTATATAAATACAAAATATGAAAAAAGATTTTAAAATAATAATTTTAAAAAATATTACAAACTTTCTTTGATAAAGGCATATATATAATTAATGTTATACAGAAGAAGTTAATAAAATTGGAAAAAATAAATCAAAATTTAACTTTTTCTGAATATTTTCGTAATTATAGGATAGTGTAAGAAATTAAAAAAGTAAATATGAAATTTGGTTTTGTAGTGTTTTTGTTTGTTTCTGTTGTCACAAATTTGTTAAGTCAGTATATTGATGAAGCTAATATAGTTCGTCAAAAATATAAGATTGGCAATGCTAAGAGATTAATAGATGCCCCTCCAATAATTGACGGAGAAATGAATGATGAAATCTGGAAAGATGTATCTCCAATTGATGATTTCCAACAAAAAGACCCAAAGGAAGGAGCTAAACCAAGCGGCGTAATTGAGGTAAGGTTTCTTTATGATGACGAATATTTATATATTGGTGCGGCAATGCTACACAATACAGACAAAGAAATTCGTGCAACTGTCAGCAGAAGAGACCAATCAGGAAACTCCGAACGAATAATTATTTCACTTGATACTTATAAAGATAATCGTACTGCATATACTTTTGGACTTACTGCATCTAATGTGAGATTCGATTATTATCACGGTTCCGACAATGAATACAGCCGTGATTATTCCTTTGACCCTGTTTGGGAAGGTAAAGCTAAAGTATCCGGAGATTGCTGGCATGCAGAAATGAAAATTCCATTATCCCAATTGAGGTTTAATGATATTGAGGAACAGATTTGGGGATTGAATATCAACTGGTGGATACCGTCACTTAGGGAAGATGTTTATTGGGTGTTGATTCCAAAAAATGAAGCCGGATGGTCATCAAAGATGGGAACACTTATGGGTATTAAAAATATTAAACCATCTAACAGATTCGAAATTTTACCATATACTTCAGGGAATTTGTTGTATAATCCTGATTTTGATAAAGACAATCCATTTTCGGAAGAAATAAATTATAATGGTCGAATCGGACTTGATTTCAAGATGGGTTTAGGTCCTGACTTTTCGATTGATGCAACTATAAATCCTGATTATGGTCAAGTGGAAGCAGACCCGGCTGTTGTTAATTTAACAGCTTATGAAACATTCTTTGAAGAAAAAAGACCATTTTTTATTGAAGGAAAGGGACTTTTACAAGGTTACAGTAATTCTTTCTTTTATTCAAGGAGAATCGGGCAATCTCCCAGAGGAACAATTCAGGGAGATGTAGTGGACGTTCCTCAAAACTCAAATATACTTGGTGCGGCTAAGATTACGGGCAGAACATCAGACGGTTTGTCTCTGGGAGTTTTGACAGCATTGACCGGAGAAGAATACGGTAAATTTCATTTTTTTGAGAATGACTCAACCGGAGAAGTGATAATGAGTCCGCTTACGAATTATAGTGTAATTAGACTAAAGCAGGAGTTGGGAAAAGATGTCTCCTCAGTTGGATTTCTGCTTACAAATGTTTTCAGAGATATTTCAAATAACGAAAGTCTTTCGTCAATATATCTAAAAAATGCTACAAGCGGTGACTTTGATTGGCTTTACAGATTTGATGAAGCCACTTACCAGATTGATGGTCATATGGGATTCAGTTATGTTCAGGGAGAAAAAGAAGCTCTTTTGAATTTACAAAGGCACAGTTCACATTATTTTCAAAGACCTGATGCAGACCATGTAAAGATTGACAGTAATGCGAAAAACATGACAGGTTTTGCAGGTTTGCTGAAGTTTAGTAAGATTGCAGGTAAGCATTGGCTATGGGAAGTAGTGAGCAGTTTCGAGACACCGGGTTTGGAATTGAATGATATTGGACAGCTATATGCAGGTGATGAAATATATTCAGGAGGAGCTATTAAATACAGGGAAAACTCTCCCGGAGATTTTTTTTATGATTATGCTATTAAATTGAGCATGAATAATACCTGGGATTTCGGAGGAAACTATCTGAGCAAGAAACTTTCTCTGATAGCAAATTCAACTTTTCATAACCGTTCAAATTTTTCCATTGGCAGTTGGTACGAACTGCCCGGAATGAGCAACAGCATAACCCGTGGAGGTCCTTTGATGGAAACAGCAGACCTATGGGGAGCTATGGTGGAATATAACAGTGATTGGTCTGCAAACAACCAATATACTTTTTACATTGAAGGAAATCAAAACTCAATTAAAGGATGGGATTTCATATCATTCGCAAAATTTACTTTAAAAACTTTGGGAAGATTAGAGTTTTCAGTTGAACCTGTTTTTATGTCAAGTGTTAATCCAAGGCAATATGTATCGACTATTTCAAATGCAGGTGGTTCTACTTATGGAGAACGCTATGTATTTTCTGAAATAAAAAGATATACTTTGCTGACAAGATTCAGATTGAATTTTGCTTTTACAAGTGATTTAACAGTAGAATATTATGCGGAACCATTTGTTTCAAATGGAAATTATTCGCATTTCGGAGAATTAAAGACAGCAGGAACAAACGATTTGAAATATTATGGCGAGGAAGGAACTAATATTTTTTATGATGGAAAAATGTATTGGGTAGAAGATGGAGAATCGAATTTTGGCTTTTCAAATCCGGACTTTCATATTCTTTCTTTCAGGAGCAATCTTGTTTTGCGCTGGGAGTATATTCCCGGAAGCACAATCTATCTTGTATGGCAACAGAACAAATCCGGTTTTGAGAATATAGCCGGTAAAGTTGATTTGAATACTATGATGGATTCCTACACAGCAAAAGGTGTGAATTCAATTACTTTGAAAGTGAGTTATTGGCTGCCTGTGGATTGAGTTGTTGAAATTTTTATTATATTTGCTTTCATATTATTGAGAAAACGGGAGTAAATATGCTTAGAAAAATTTTACATTTGTTAAATCTCGATAGCGAACTCGAGGATTTCGATACAATCCATGAGACAATCGAGAAAGACTCAATTTTCCGAGGAACAAATCTTTGGATTTTAGTTTTCGCTATTGTTGTAGCTTCAGTCGGACTAAATATAAATTCGACTGCCGTTATCATAGGTGCTATGTTAATCTCGCCTCTTATGGGTCCAATAAACGGAATGGGATATAGTATAGCCACATACAATTTCCCGTTATTTAGAAGAGCAGTTAAAAATTTTACGTTTGCAGTATTAGCAAGCTTGATAGCTTCCACTACCTACTTTGCCATAAGCCCGGTATCCACAGCACATTCAGAATTACTTGCGAGAACATCACCAACGATATATGATGTAATGATTGCTTTATTTGGTGGACTTGCAGGTATAGTTGCCATAAGTAGTAAGAAAAAAGGGAATGTGATTCCGGGTGTTGCTATTGCAACAGCTTTAATGCCTCCATTATGTACCGCAGGTTATGGATTGGCAACTGCACAGCTCAATTTCTTCTTTGGTGCTATGTATTTGTTTACAATCAATACTGTTTTTATAGCAATAGCATCAGTAGCTTTTTCGCAGATATTTAAATTCCCCATACGAACAGTAGTTGATAATGTTAAAAAGAAAAAAGTAGCAAGACTCGTTTCGGCGATAATAACAATAATTTTAATACCAAGCATCTATTTTGGTTATCAGTTGGTACAAAAAGAAAAATTCACAGAAAGTTCAAATAATTTTACTAAAAATGTTAATCTAATCGAAGGCAATTATTTGATGAAATCAGATATTGATGCAAATGAAAGTACTATTACATTAATTTATGCAGGAAATACTATTACCAAAAAAGAAAGAGATTTAATTAAACAAAAAGCGACAACATTCGGGTTAGATGATGCTAAAATTGTAATTGAACAAGGATTTTCCTATTCCGATATTAAAACTGAAATGTCAGAGAAAGAACAATTAAAAAGTGAGATAGGAAGATTAAAGCAATTGTTGGATGAAAAAAACAGAAAAATGGACAGCTTATCGAAACGTGTTTTCATAGGGAAAGATTTATTGAAAGAATTGCAAACACTGTACCCTGATATTTCTACTTGTTCTTACGCCGAGACAGGATTATTCCACGATACATTATTATATCCCTTGCAAACAAAGATTGTTTCGTTATCAACTGAAAAAGAACTAAACAAGATTGAGCTTGAAAAAATTCTGTCATGGTTAAAAGCAAGGTTGAAATCAGAGAATCTCAAGTTATTAATAGACAAATAGATATTGAAATTTTTTAGAAAAGCTTCATTAATTTATTAGCAAGGTTTACAAATTAGAAGGAAAAAGCATGAAAATAATTATATTAGGTATATTAACATTTTTTGTATTCAGCACTGTCAGTGCTGAAGATTCACCCTGGAATTTATCCGGACAGATACAGTTGAGAAGTGAGGTTGACGGAAGAGACTTTTCAAATAAAACTGAAGCAATACATTATACAAGTATGAGGACAAGGTTATCGGTTGCCAACAATTTTTTTGAGAATGTCAGTTTTTTTGTGCAAATTCAGGATTCAAGAATTTTTGGAAGCACCATGAATACTCTGGCAAATTCAGACAACTTAGATATACATCAGGCAAACATAATTTTAAAAGAACCTTTGGGAATACCAATTTCAGTTAAAGCCGGAAGGTTTGAAATGAATTATGGAACTCAAAGATTTATCGGTGCTGTAGGATGGCATTATGTTGGACGTACATTTGACGGAGCAATTTTCTCGTATAATGACGGGATAAGTATTGATGCATTTGCTTTGACTCATTCAGAGTATCAGAAGTATATTCCAAATGCCGCCGCATCAGTTTATCATGATTCATTACCGGAGAATAATTCTTACAGTATTTATGGTGTTTGGAGCAAAAAGGAATTAGGCAAATTTCACATCTTGGATTTGTTCGGATACTTTGAAATAAACAGGCAAAAAAATATTGCCGGAGACCCAGTGTTCTCTATGGGAACAATAGGAACGAACTACAATGGTTCTTTTGGTGATTTTTCAACTTTGTTAGAAGCCGCATATCAATTAGGGAATAAAGATGCTATGGATATAGGAGCTTACTTAATATCACTTCAGGGGAATTATAAAATTGGTTCTTTTTCGTTCGGAGCAGGGGCAGATATTTTATCCGGTACTGATGCTGAAGATAAAGAAACATTCAGTACATTTTCACCAACTTATGGAACAAATCATAAGTTTTATGGATATATGGATTACTTTATAAACATACCGTCAAATACAAATCTATTGGGATTGCATGATTTTTATTTGACTGCAAAGTGGTTTCCAAAGAACTCTGATTTTAATTCTGCCGCTGATTTTCATGTGTTTACAACTGATAAAGAAGATATGAATGGTGAAACCGGTTTGGGAAATGAAATTGACCTGACGATTAATTACAAAATGAATAAAGGTACAACTGTTACTTGGGGTGGAAGTTTGTTTATGCCCGGTGAACTAATGAAATCTATGTTTACTACTGTAAAATACAAAAAAGAAGATATTGCTTATTGGACTTATTTAATGATTCAGGTGAGTTTATAGAGAAGGGAAAAGGGAATTTGAAGAATAAAAGAAATACGGGAAAATCCTTCGACAAGCTCAGGATGACCGGGAGACAGAGGATTTTTTAATTCGTTTAAACTTATTTTCTATGTTTTCTGTCTAAGGACATATTATAATATTATAAAAGCGAAAATAATGAAAATCAAATTAGTAGTTTTATTGCTTGTTTTTAGTTTTAGTAAAGTTTTTTCACAAGAATTTTCGGTAACCGGAACTGTTTTGGACTCTTCAAACAGACAGTCCTTAATAGGTGTATCAGTTACACTTACTCACATGGGTAAAGATATTAAAACCGGAGGTCTAACCAACGGTAAAGGTATTTTTAATATAGAGGATGTGCAAAGAGGCAGATATGAACTCAAATGTACATATATCGGATATAGACCTTTCGACACAGTACTTTTTATTAGAAATTCAAATATTAAGTTAGGAAATATTTATCTTTGTGAGCAATCAACTGTAACCGATGAAGTAGAAATAGTTGGACAGATGCCTGCAGTAGAGCTTAAGGGAGATACTA
>CAZEHW010000030.1:0-20628 GCA_964511865.1 uncultured Hyphomicrobiales bacterium
TTTTGGTCGTGAAGTGTAACCGTTAGCCCATCAATATTATCGAACAACCTATAAATGACAAACAATTAAATAGTAATTCTAATCATGAAAATGAGAACAACCAAACTGATGATTCAACTTCACCAAGTGAGTACGGGAACTTTTCGTCTAGACTTTACGAGATATTTAAAATAGGTAATTTTGATAATGTTTATTTTGAAGAATATTTAAGTAATCCTGAACCAGAAATTACACCTGAAATTCAGCATGAACAAAATATTAATCTTAAGTGGTTAGTTGAGCATGGAAAAATTCATCAACACAAATCTGTTCGTCGTTATATTGGTAATATAATCCATCGGTTTATAAATCAAGATCCAAAAGTCATAAAACCTAAAGAACAAAACAAATTGTTAGACCAAGCTGTTGTTCTTTCACGGGAAAGTTATAATCTCGCTAAAGAGTTATCATCTAAAATGGATCATCTTTCAGATGAAGAAAGAAGCAAATTACAAATTTTGGGCAATGCAATAGTAAACTTTGAGGAACAATTACAAAACAGTATTTTTTATATTTAATTATTTTGAAAAGGAATTATTTATGGGATTAAATATTTCAAAAGGGAACATGTATGGTTTTGTTACCCATACATGGAACACAGTTAAAGGCAAATGTGAGCACAATTGTTCCTATTGCTATATGAAACGGTGGAAGAGACAAAAAGAACAACGGTTTGATTCAGAAGAATTAACAACTGATTTAGGTCATGGCAACTTCATTTTTGTGGGTTCTTCAAATGACCTATTCGCAGACAAAATAAACGACGAATGGATTAGGTTAACTTTGGAGCATTGTTCAAAGTTCAAAAACAAATATCTATTCCAAACCAAGAATCCTTCAAACTTGTTAAAGTATAAAGATGAATTGCCAAAAGATTCTATTATATGCACAACAATTGAAACTAATAGAATCTATCCGTTAATTATGCAGAATTCACCAAAACCTGAATTGAGGGCATTAGCTATGTCAAAGCTTGTCATGTTTAAGAGGTTTGTTACAATTGAACCGATAATGGACTTTGATTTACCGGAGCTAGTAGAACTGATAAAACAATGCTCACCAGTCCAAGTAAATATAGGTGCAGATTCTGGTGGTCATAATTTATCAGAGCCAACAAAAGAAAAGATTCTGGCTCTAATTGATGAACTGAATAAATTTACGAGTATTGCTCAAAAGCGGAATTTAGGAAGATTATTGAAATGAAAGCTAAAAATAATTGAGATTAGATTGAACAAACAAATTTAGTTCGATTATTCTACCAGAATCGACTATTTTTTACAGACAGCATTCGATCCGGTGTTCACCATTGAATTTTTATTTCAATAGACATATCAAATTATACCATCCTAATGGACTTTGATGGTGAACATTTGGAACGTTAAAAAAAACATATTTGTCAACTCAGCTAAAAAATATCATAAAGATAAAAAAGATTCCTTAAAAAGCTTAGGAATAATCATCTTGGGAAATATTTACCGATACCAGATTCAGATAATGCACTTAAGCATGATATGATATTGCACCAAAGCCTGATACGATAATGCTCAAGTCAAGGAAAAGATAATTCACCAAAGCACGATATGATTATTACCAGATTGGTTCGATTCCATTAAAATAAAGATGTTCTTTAAATGGTAGTAAAAATATTATTAAACATTAGGATGATATACAAGATAAGAAAAAAAAAGTTCAGTTCATCTAAGACAATATCTTTCTATTTTGTTGTGTTTAATCTGGATCTTAAGTGTTCCTAAGTTGCTCCTTAAGTACCTTAAGTACCTAAGTAATATCTGTATTCTCCTTCTCTCTGATGGTTGTAAAATGAAATTTAAGAATATATAATGTATAATATTTAGTAAGAAAGATAAATTTATGGAAAAGCACAGTTATTTAAATTCAAGTATAACTCCAAAAAATGTTTTTGAAGTTCTAAAAGCAAATAATATCAGCCAAAATTTCGGCGATGAAATATTTGATTTATGTCTATGGATAATTTCATGGATTAGTAATGAATCTTTAAAATGGAAATATGATAGTGTTCCGGTGTCCTGTTTGCTTCTCCGAAAGATTTGCAGTCATCATGATAAAAAAGTCATTAAGGTTTTAATTGATACCGGTATTCTTCTCAAAACAAAAGATGCAAATCTCTTTACTAAAGAAAGTAATGAATATAGTATTGGTGAAAAATTTAAAGCATGCAAAACAAATCCTATAATTCCCCGGTTTTACCGTTCAAATCTTGTTTTAAAAAGAATTGTAAAACATTATAGAGAAGTAATGCATGTTAACAAACTGAATAGAAAATTGAATTCAAATTTTCTTTATAAAATGCTTATTGAAAAAACATCTTTTGATTCCGATAGAGCTATGGAATATACCCTGTCCACTTACCAAGAAAGTTCGACTGAATTTAAATTGCGATTTGAGATTATTAACTATATAAAAGAAGGTTTCATCTGGGGACATTTCGCAAAACATTGTAACCGATTCTATTCTACTTTTACGCAACTTCCTTCCGACTTGAGACCATTCATTGTTATTGATAATCAGATAAAAGAAAAGGTATATTTTGATATATGTAATTCACAGATTCAGTTATTTCAGCATGATATATTATCAAACAATAAAGTGCTATTGGATAAAGAGGACTCAGCTCAATTCTTTGAATTAGTAGGTAATCAAGATAAAGATTTCTATACAGACATGATACAAATATTGGAAGTTGATGAAACCAGAGAAACAATCAAACCTTTATTTTCACATTTACTTTATAACATTAATTCTCGGTTCATCGGTTTGGTGAATGATGGTAAGCTGAAAGTGTTTTACGAAAAATTCAAAATACACTTCCCAACGGTTTGGCAATATCTGCAAAAGATAAAAAAGAATAAAAAGGCATGTTCTAAATTTGCATCAATCTTGATGAACAAAGAATCTGATTTTATATTGAATAAAGTAGCAAAGCGGTTATATAAAGAAAAAATATCATTGATTACTATTCATGATGGTTTTATGGTTAATCAGGTACATGAATTCAGAGCAGAAGAGATATTTGTTGAGGAATCTAACAATTATTTTGGTAGTGTATTGAAATTTAAAAAGGAAAATATATAGGATTTAACAAAGGGGCTATCTCAGCCCCTTTCATCATATCATCCGTATTCATATTCCAGCTATATTCCAAATTCAATTATATTGAACCTGTTCAAATAAAATTTCTGATTTCTTCAGGATGATATGTTGTCCCTTTGATAGTGGAAAATCATCAGGTATAATTGTCTGAATTTCACCAACATAATTGTCTTCTGACTTGCTGATAATTTTAACATCTATTAAACCACTATCAATTTTTGCCGGGACAGCAGATTTAATTTTGATGAATAATCTAATGGTGTATCTATACCCAATTTTAATTTGATTTAATACTGGATATTTAGGAAATGGATTTGGATAGCTATCAGAAGACAAAGCTTGGTCTAAAATATGATAACCTTTAGTCATAATCTCTCTTTCAATCTCAGGACTGAATTTTCCGATATTCTGCATTTTTATTCCAATAATAAATAATTATTCACTTATAACAAATACAAAATTAATGTTTTCAAAATTAATTCTTATTAATGAACGTATTTATATTGTTAGTTCGACGTTCTTATTGTTTAAGATGTATTTATTGGATATTTAAAGGGTATATTATGACAAAAGAAGAATTTGATGAAATCAGAGAAAACACTGCATTATTCTTTCAAGATTCTGAAATCAGAAAAGAAGCTGAAGCAACTAAAAAGAAGTGGTATTACTCAATAAGTGCTACAAAAATAGTAAAGAATAATCCTATGATAATTGGACTTAATTGGGGTGCAGGAGCAGGAGAGATATATTCACCTCAACTTACTATGCCTGAAGATAACTTTTTACAATTATTTCGTAAAAATGATTTGGGGTCGTTTTCAAGAATTATGGTTTATTTAAAACAGTATTTTTTGGATAGTGAAATTGAGAATATTACAATGAGTAATTATTGTTTTTTAAGATCCTCAAATGAAACGCAAATAATTAAGGATATTGAAAAATGGAAAACTTCAAAAATATTCGATAAGTTTTTAGTTTACTCAAGACCATCAAAAATTCTTTGCTTTGGTAATCAAATTAAGAATTATTTTCAAAATGAATTTACTATTAAGGAAAAGAGAAATAAAAGAGTAGTTTTCAATTCCCGGAATTATACATACGAAGCAATAAAAGGAATTTTAGAGATAAATAATAAAATAGTCCCAATATTCTTTTTCCCTCATCCAAACTCAAAATTTCAGAGTGAAGCATTACAAGATATTTGGGAATTTCATTTTAAATGATATTTTATTTAGCAAATATATTTTCTTTTTTCCTCAACCAGTGAAACAATCCTTGTTCTGAAATATCATACCGCTTTGCAATAAATCTTTTTGTTGCTCCATTCTTGAGCAAAGCTTCAATTTCTGGTCTAAATTTATCTAATTCGGAACTACCGCTACCCGCAGGACGCCCCAATTTGATACCAGCTAATTTCTTAATTCTTAAAGCTTCTTTTGTTCTACTACTTATCAAATCTCTTTCAATTTCCGAAGCCATAGAAAATGCCATTGCAATAATTTTACTTTGAATGGTATTATCTAAATTCCAATTACCTTTAACTGCATAGATATGTATTTTCTTGTCTGTAGCTATCGAAAGAATTTCCATGCACTCAAGCATTGAACGTCCTAAGCGAGATAACTCACTTACGATAATATTATCACCTTCAGTTAAGCTATAAATTATATCATGTATCTTGCGTTTTCGCCAACTTACTGTGCCTGATATTTTTTCTTCAACAAATTCGACATTACCTAACCGCTTATCGTTAGCAAGTCTCAGAATATCTGCCTTGTTTTTTTCAATATCTTGGTCAATGGTTGACACGCGTAAATAAGAAATTGTTTTCATGTTTTTTACTCTAAAATAAAATTTAATAAACTTGAATTATCTTTTATATTTCTAACAAATTTTGTCAATGACTTTTACTTAAGTTTCTTTAAAACAAAATTGAACGTTTTCATTTTATACTTTTAAATAAGTCTGTTTAGCATAGGGCTCTTTATCTTCCTCTGGATGATATTTTCTATAAAAAAGTCATTTTGTTTTATGTATTCAATCCAATACTTATTAATAAACTTCACCAATTCTTCACCATTACATTTTTCAAGTAAAAATAATAGTAAATGTCATATACTTTTTAATAATTGTATATCATTCAATTTGAAGTCCAGATTAAACCATTAATTATTTAAATTGCATTAATCAAAACAAATATTCATTTAGAATTTTATCATAATTATCAATTGATTCAGCTTCAAAGCATCCATCATATCTTTTTCTTACTTCTGATAATGCATCCATCATACCATTCCAACCACCATTCTTATAGTATTTATCTTGATAAAGTCCTTGTATCTCATTCTGGTGAAGTTCAAGGAATTCAGCAAATTCTTCATCTGATAATATTTTCTTTATTTCCGGCATAGTTATTCTCCAAATAATTATAAATCTGTATTTTTAATATCATTCATCAACATATATTTTGAAATCAACTTCATGTAGATACGGCTCGCTGACTATTTTACCATCAAACAATTCTTCTATCCGGTCTAATTGTTGTTCCAATTCTTCCTTAACTTGAGCTTCTACTTCTTGAGCTTTTTCGAGTGTAATTGCGAATTTTATTAACGGGTAATAATTCAGCAGTTCATCTAACACAACGTATGATACTATAAACATTATTATCTCCTAAAAAAGTTATAAATATATTTTAATCCCGTTTAATTACTGCTTAAGCAAGTCCGACATACAACCTGCACAAAAGACAGATGTCGAATCTTTAATATCATACTTTTCTTCTGCAACTTCATATATTGAATCTTTATTATTCCAAACCAATTCAATTCCTATCGCAGTTTGAGCAACAACCATATTAGCAGGTTTATTACACTTATTACAGAACAGTAATTCATCTGGTTGCATATCTTTTAACCTTGTTTTTTCTTGCACCTTGTTTATTTCTTCAATGCTTACTTCACTGACTATTTTATCATGCTCATCCTTGTCCTGTTCATCATTCAGCTTATCGAATTTTTCTTCAATCGTGCATTTTATTTCTCTTGCTTCATCATACGTTTCAGCAAAAAGAACTTTTGGATGGTATTCAAAAACATTGTTCATTTCCACCCACTTTATAATCCACATATCATATTCCTTTCAATTTTTTTTAAACATTATAATTTAACTTATAAAATGAACGTGCCATTTCGTTCAGGTTAAGTTTATTTTCTTTTTTTGTACTAAACTATGACTGTTTTTTTATATTCAAATGGCATGAATTTCAAAACACTCAATTTCATCTAATTTTAAAAAGTGCTTGTTTTTATCTACAGTACCATGTTGGGAACATGTGCAGTTTACAGCCATAAAAACAAGCAAAAAACGCTCTACTGCTTACTCAACGTTGAGCATGGTGTGCTATATTTATATCTGTTATTAAACATCGTTTTAATCTTCAAACCTTGCAATAATTGCTTTCACAGTATCTTGTGGTAATTCTGCAATATCATGTATCTCCACACCCCATGATTCATTCCATTCAAAGTTTTCTCCACAAAATTGACTAAAACCAAAAGCAGGGTGAAACGGAACTGAATTCATCGCAAAAACACAACCGTCAATTATTATTGTGTAGCGATCATTTGTGATGCCACCGTTATCAAATACCCGAACTTCTTTACCTTGAATTATCATATTATATTCCTTTCGCAGCAAAGATGAACCAAACTGAACTTTTTAGTGCATGACCATTAATTGGATTAACATCTAAACACTCAGCAAATGTTTGCCAACCTTGTAAATGAAATCCCCGAACATCTGACTTACCATGCCACCTTGCTACCTTACAGGCTATAATTTTATTTCTGAAACCGAATACATTTTTATCAACATATTGTGGATCTATAAATTTCCATATCATACTATTTTCTCCTTATTCTGATTACGTAATTCTATAAAATAATCTTTTTCGATTTGAGTGATTCTCCAGCTATGACAAGGGTATTCCGAATCATATAAAACATCATCATAGCTTGGTGGTTCAAGTCAATTATTTGATTGTTCTCTACTTCGTTTTTTGCCTAAGAAAAAATCATTGCATCTAGCCATATACTCTATTGCTTCAGCAATTGTCATTTTGCTTTTCAGAAACCAAGCATGGTGTCTGAATCGCTTATCTAATTCTTTACTGTGATGTTCCATATCAATGCTCCGATGGTAGATAACAAACTCCATTTTCAAACCAAAGCACAACTTCTTTAAGTGGACAGTCTGTATATTCTATCTTTTGAACCATTAATACATTTTTGTTACCATCAGAAATTTCAACTATTGCTGATTTATCTTCATTGACTTTAAGTTTGTAAACTTGAAATTCTTCTTTTTTTACTTTTGGTTCATGTTGATAGGAGGAAACTAAATCCACATACCACCACATTTCTGCCGATTCTGCAAGATACTTCACCCCATCCGTAAACATGATACCAAATGGATGTTTAAAATAATGTTCTGTTCCGGTAAAGTATGGAAGGTTTTCCATTATCTCATTTGCTGTTTTCATTTTTAACCTCATTTTTTATTTCTGGAATAAAGCCACAACCCTCATAGTTTTTACCACCATCCGGTAATTGCTTTTTTATTTCATCTTCTATTCTTGCACATGTTATGCAAATAGTTTCTTCCGTGAACCACGACATGATTCGAATCTTTAAATCATTACCACATCTATCACAAATCTCTTTTGTAAAAAATTCATCTTTCATTTTCTTTTTCCTTATATTAATAATTAGTTATATTATATTTAAAATCAGCACCGGAACTGCTCCGGTGCTTTTTGAATTAATGTCAGCATGCTTTAATGCCATAATAAAAAGCAGTAATAACAAGGACTGCCCATATTACAACTAAACCTGCAATTAAGTAATTCACATTATCACCTCCTTTGAATTTGTTAATGAATTTGTTCCTAAAATATAATCGCAAGATTTTTGGGCTTGCGAAGATGCAATTAAAATCATTCTGTTATCATTGTTCAAGACTTGGAGCCAATTAGCGATGTAAGCAGAATGGTTGTCGATAGTCTTTTGTATGCCTGATATATTACACAGATAACTTGCTGAAATTTCTGCGATAAGTTCTTCTTTGCTGTAGTTCTCACTTCCGAACTGTATAGTATCAATAATACCACGTCTAGCTAATCTGTGTTTTGCTCCTGTACTATGTGAAATTTCATGATATAAACTTGCATAGTAGTCATCACTTGTTTGAAAATTATCTAAGCTTGGAATTTCAATACGGTCTAATCGAGGCAAATATCTTGGGTTCGGTATTATATTATTGATTCTTATCTCAGGCGGGTTTTTATATCCCTTTATAATATCCTCAGCTTCCATTATCTTAGGGTTCGTTTGCGTGATAACCTTCTTCTTCAATAATACTTCATCTGGTAAATTGCACTGTGCTATATTAAAGACATAATAATATCTAAGCAGGAAATGTATTTTAGCTTCCGGTAATTCATCCGCTATATTATCAGAAATATCGACATAAGGTTTCCAAAAAACAACCATCGTTGCTTTTTCATTTGGTTTGATTGAACCACCCAAATCTTTGCATTGTTTGAAAGATAACCAATAATGGGATTCGTAATCTTGTAAGCCCAAAAGGATGATATTAATTCCAGAATAACGAAAACCTGAAATTAAGTTTTCAGGGAATTTTGTAGTCCAAGTTTTTTGCCATGGTACTATATTGTTTTGCAGTTTTTCGATTATAAGATTTGTTATCTTATCGTATATGAATCGCATATTTTCTCCTATAAATTAAGAAGGCTACCGATTTTGGTAGCCTTCTTTGGTGATTCATTTTGTTTCTGTTGGTTCGATTTCTTCAATCTTCGATAATTCACTTTGCAACAAAGTCAAATCATCTTCAATCTTTTTGATTTTTGTTTGTTCAAAGTTATCCGCATAATCGAGCCAAAGCTTTTGAGTTTTCGCAATACTCTTGTTAAACCGTTCTTCCGTTTTGCTGAGAGCATCTTGAAGTTCTGCTTTACGTTTCTCATAAGTTGCAGTGGCTTTGTTGATTCGGTCATTTCCCTGAATTCGCCAGTCCCTCACTTTTGTTTGCTCACGTTCTAGGCTGAATTGCTTGTTTTGTATGCTTCTTTTTAAAGCAGCAATTTTTTGTTTGTTAGATAATACAGTCTTTTCAGGTTCAGGTGGTTTTTCAGATTCGGTAACGGGTGCTGATTCGGTATCCTTAAGTTCCGAAATACTGCTATCAATATTTTCAAATGCCGGAATTTCATCATCTAAAGTATCAGGAATGTCGATACTTTTTTCTGATAGTAATTTTCCTTCTTCCGGTTCTTCGGTTTCAGCTTTTTTTGTTTTCTTGTTAAAAAAGCTTTTTGCTTCTTTTTTCATTTTAAATCTCCTTAATTGGTTGAAAAATATAATTTTAATTCGTTTCTTTAGTACTGAAGAATAAATATAATATACAATTTCCGGAGTTAAGGAACAAGAACTATTTTTAGTTATTTCATTTATTTTCAGGTAGTTATGATGATATTGGGTTGATTGATTGACAAATTCAATAAAATTCAAATTTTATCGGAGATTTGTTTATACAAAGAGGTGCTTTCAAATATGAAAAGGAGCGAATTGTCGAATATCAGACAATTGATGCTCCGCTATATTATAAGTAGTGTGATCTTTAACAAATGCAAAAAAAGTTTTTTTTTGCGATGTATAAATTGACTAATACAGTTAATACTTTTTATACGAAAAATGGAATTCTTTGATTGATATGACACATTCTGACGATCAAGGTTATATATTTGATAAAATGGGAAAAATATTTGATTTTATCTTAATTGTAAACAGGTTATATCAATGAATTTTGTTAAATTTATATTTTGCTAATTGTGAATACTAAAATATTTGACTTTGATGATTTATTTAGATAATAATTCAACGACTAAGATTGATGAAAGAGTCATAAATGAAATGATTCCTTTTATGAGTGAATTATATGCTAATCCTTCATCAACACACAATTTTGGTGTCAAAGTTAAAAACCATTTAGAAAAAGCAAGGAAACAAATTGCTGAATTTATTGGTGCTACCAATAAAAATATCATCTTTACTTCAGGGTCATCTGAATCAATAAATCTTGCAATTAAAGGTATAGCTTATTCAAATAAATCAAACAGAAAAAAAATAGTACTATTATCTACGGAGCACAAGGCTGTAATTGAAACATGTAAATCTTTGCAGAGTATTGGTTATGAAGTTATTTCCTTACCTGTAATGGTTGATGGGATAGTCGATTTAAAAGTAGTCGAATCAAATATTGATATCAATACTCTGTTATTTGCGGCAATGCTCGTCAATAACGAAACTGGTGTTATTCAGCCAATTCCTGAAATTGCTGAAATTGTAAAATCTAAAGGTAGTTATTTATTTTGTGATGCTACTCAAGCACCCGGAAAGATTGAATTCAATGTTGAGAGCTTAAAAGTAGATATGTTATGTTTCTCAGGTCATAAATTTTATGCACCTAAAGGGATTGGTGTCTTATATTTAAATAATGATATAATTAACAGAAAACTTTTAACTCCTCAAATAGTTGGTGGTGGTCAGGAAAATGGTTTAAGAAGCGGTACTCAAAATGTACCTGCAATAATTGGTTTAGCCAAAGCAACCGAAATAGTAACAAATGAGTTAAATCAATGGCAAAGTGAGGTTGGTCATTTAAGAAAGTTATTGGAAAATGAATTATTGAAAATTAAAGGTGCCAAAGTAAATGGCAATACAAATCATCGTGTCTTCAATACTTCAAATATTTATTTCCCAAATATTGATGTTTTAGAGAAACAGGCTCATTTAAAAGAATTTTGTATTAGCAATAGTTCAGCATGTACCAGTATGAATATTCAACCTTCACATGTTTTGCTCGCAATGGGGTTAAATGAGAATGTAGCGTCTAATAGCATTAGGTTTTCTCTTGGAAAAGAAAACACAAGAGAAGAAATTGAATCAGTAATAAAAACAATTAGTCAATTATAATTATATAGAAATTGATATGCTAAAAGATATTGTATGGTCAGAAGATAGAGATTACAAATCAGGCAGTGAAAATGAACCTTTGCAATTCTATTTAGATGGATTAGCAAACAGCTCAGAGTTTCACTTATTGCTTGGTTACTTTAGTTCTGCTGCAATCAATTTGCTATCAGTAGGATTTGCCACTTTCATCAGCAAAGGTGGTAAAATGAGAATGGTCATCAATCATCTTCTTTCAGAAAAAGACAAGGAAGCTATTTTGAAATCAGAAAGTCCGAATAGCTTAAACAAAATTTTTGATTTGACTGACATTGTCTCACTTGATAAAATTTTAGATGAATACGATAAACATTTTTTTGAGTGTCTTGCCTATATGATTTCACAAAAACGAATTGAAATCAAAGTTATTAAGCCAAAAGACAGACGCGGAATTGCTCACTACAAATCAGGTGTTTTTAGCGATGGTGAGAATTATGTTGGGTATAAAGCATCATGCAACTTTACTTTGTTTGGCTTATCAGAAAATCTGGAAGAACTTGAAGCGTTTTTAAGTTGGGAAAATGGAAGGTCAAATAAACTCATTAATAAACAGCTGAATGTTATTGACGATTACTTTAACGAAAAAGATGAAGATGTTGAATATGTTCCTGTAAATGAAATTGAAGTTGCAATAAGAGATAAATTTGATAAGAAAGATATTAACGAATTAATTGTGCAAGAAGAAGAACTTCTTAAAAAGAAAATGGGTTTGATCAAGAATAAGAAGTTAAAAGATACAATTATTAAGTTGCATAAAGACATAGATCAAATTCGAATAAGCCCAAAATTCCCTTACAAAGAAGGACCTAGAGAATATCAAGCTGAAGCATATAATAATTGGAAAAAAAATGACTATAGAGGAATTTTTGCGATGGCAACTGGTACTGGTAAGACAATAACTTCTTTAAACTGTGTACTTGAAGAGTATAGAACAAATCCAGACAAAATTTACCATTTACTTGTACTTGTTCCAACAATAACTTTGGTTGAGCAATGGGAGAAAGAAGTAAAATCTTTCAATTTTCAAGAGGTTTACAAAATTTCTTCAAAAGTTGATTGGCAAAATGAAGTTACTACATTAATTTCAACTTCCAAAAGAATTCCAGTTTCGTTTGCTATTATAAGTACTTATGCTTCATTTGTTAAAGATAAATTTCAGAATCTTATCAAGAACATGCCTAGTGACACAATTTTTATAGCAGATGAAGGTCACAATCTTGCTTCACCAACTGTTACTAGTAAATTAAAAGATTTTCGTTTTAATAAAAGAATTGGTTTGTCAGCAACACCAAAGCGTATTTATGATCCTGACGGAACGACTGAAATGGAGAGATTTTTTTCTGATAGTGAACCTTATACATATTCCTTCTCTATGGAAAGAGCTATCCGTGATAATGTATTGTGTCAATATTACTACTATCCTCATATAATAAAACTTACTGATAGTGAAATGACTGAATATAACGAAATCAGTATTCAGTTGTCAAAGTTATATAAATTTAAAAATGACAATGATGAACTTATTGAAAAATTGTTGTTAAAAAGAAAAAGAATCATACATAAAGCTACAAATAAATTGCCAGAAACTATAAATATTCTCACAGCCCAATTTCAAGAGAAAGGAAATTTGAAATTTACATTTATATATGTTCCTGAGGGTACAACATTTGAGATTTCTGAGTATGGAGATGAGAATACTGATGAGAATGTAAGCATAATGTCTCAATACATCCGGGAGATTGCAAAGATTAATGAGAACATATCTGTAAATAAATTCATAAGTGGAATGAATGACAGAGAAGAAGTTTTAAATCAATTTCAAAGCGGACTAATAGATATTATTGCTTCAATGAAATGCCTTGATGAAGGAGTAGATATACCAAGAGCTGAGAATGCCATTTTTTGTAGCAGTACAGGCAATCCCAGGCAATTTATTCAACGTAGAGGAAGAATATTGAGGAAGCATCCATCAAAGAAACATGCAGTAATTCATGATCTAGTTGTGATTCCTGGTTATGAAAATCAAGTTGAAGGAACAAGTAAGTATGATATTGAAAGAAGTCTTGTTAAAAAGGAATTGGAAAGAGTGATGTATTTCGCTTCACTTTCAAAAAATCCATACTTGACAGAAAATGTCTTTAATGATGTATGCAAATATTACAATTTAAATATTTACACTATTCAAACGGAGTTAGCATTATTATGACAAAGGAAGAATTTTATAGGAGCTATTTAGAAGACCCTCTACTAATTGAGAAAAACTATTTAAAACCTGAAGAAGTAGAAAATCTTAAGATATCAGATACCTCTGAGAATAAGATTCTAGAGGTAATTAAGCTAGCAATTGATGGAAATTTTGCTAGAGAAAGTGAAACAACGACTGAAAGAAATATTATTATTAAAATATTTTAGTGGTAAATAATTATGCTTATAGAGAAAATTGAACTTGAAAACTTTATGTGTTATGCTGGTGTCAATGAAATGACATTTAAAGAGGGGCTTAACGTTATCATTGGTGATAATGGATATGGAAAATCAAAATTATATGATGCTTTTCATTGGGTAATGTTTGATCGTATATTTTCTTCTGAATTAAAAGATTATATAGATACTTCATTTCACAAAGAAAACTTAATTTCTGACAAAGTTAAAAATGAAGCTTCAGATGGAGATAAGATCAGAACTAAAGTCAAACTAATGTTTAGGGACAAAGAACGTGATATTTCTTATATAGTACAACGTGAATATAAAGCTCGAAAAGAAAATGGCAGAATTATTGGCGACAATACAAGTACTAGGACAATTAACAAAAAATCACATGGTGAAGCATATTTTTTTGATAATCAACTTGCACAAGAACAAGAGATAGCTAAAATTATTCGACCTGATGCAAAAGACTATTTATGGTTTCAAGGTGAACAAGTTGAATCTATTATAGATTTCAATAAGCAAGACACTCTTATAAATGCCATCAATGTATTGTCAAATATTACAAGATATGATGAACTCAAAGAAATAGCTATAGCTGCTGCTAAAGCAGTAAATAACGAATTTAATAAAGAAGCTAAGCGAAAAAGTAAAGACAAAGATAGGAGCTCACAACTAGAAACACAGAAAGCGGAATTGGAAGAAAAAATTGCTGACTTTCAGGAACAAGAGAGACAAGTAAATGATAATTTATCAATAGCTGAAACAAGATGTGATGAACTCCTCAATAAACAAGCAGATGCCCAAAAGGTAAATGAGTTTCTAGAACGTAAGCGGGGAATAGAGGCTTTATTACGACGGATAAACGAATCTTTGAGAGATGAACAAATAGGCTTTCATAGAAAGATGTTCCGAAATAAATGGATATTAAAGGGTACATCTGATTTGTATGAGTCCTATGCCCATAAATTTTCAAATTATGAGAAAAAGAAATTACAATTAGAAGCAGAAAAAATAGCTAAAGAAAAAATAGAAAATCAAACAGAATCGAAACTACAAACTCGTTTACCATTTAATGTTCCTGAGCCACACTATATTGAATGGATGCTTAAAGAAGAGAAGTGTTTAGTATGTAATAGAGAGGCAAAAAAGGACTCTGAAGCATGGATAACTATTCAAGGACTCCTTGAAAGACCAGACAAATCTAAATCAAAAGATGATGAACCAATTACATTACAAAATTTTTCTGACGACTTTAAACGATTAAATCAAAATGGATTATCATTACAAAATCGTATCTCAGAAATTGATGATGATATTAATGAAACGCTAGAAAAAAGGCAAAAGCTTATAGATGACGTTAGGAATACAAAAAAAGAGCTAGAAATGGTTGAAATCGAGATTCAAAAGTTACTAGCAGATACTTCGTTGACTAATGTCGAAGCTTCAAATATTCTAAATGAGTACTCAGTTCAAAATGAAAACTCAAAAAGATTCAGCAACGATTTGAGTACCATCACTCATAACATAAAGTATTACCAAGACTTATTGAAGAAGATTAATGATGAATTAAATTCTTTGGTCACTGGTGAAATATCAAAAGTTTTGATTGAGAAGAAAAATGTTCTAAATGATTTTGAGGAGATTGCAAAGACAACTAGAGAAAGAGTATTTACTAACTTGATTGCACAATTGGAGAAAGAAGCTAATAAGCATTATGAAGCAATGACATCAGGGCACAAATCTGTTAGAGGCAAAATAAAACTAAAAAAATTACGGAATAATAATTACATGCCAGAGATAATTAATGATAATGGCTCAAAACTTTTAGGTTCAAATACTAGTAATCTTATTCTTGTTAAATTATCTACAATTATGGCAATAATTTCTGCCAAAAGTAAATCAGGTATGGTTGATCTTTATACACTAATCACTGATGCCCCTACTTCAGTTTTTGGTGAGGACTATACAATAGGATTCTGTAAAACAATAAGCAAGGTTTATAAGCAGAGTATAATAATGAGTAAGGAGTTTTACAAGAATATTGATTTGAGAAATGAGCTTCTAACAAATACTGAAATTAATATCGGTAAAGTTTACGAAATCACTCCATCAATTTCAGAAAGTGAACGTACAAATAGAGATAACTTATCAACAAATATTGTAGGGCTGAACTAAAATGGAACTTCTAAAAAAAATAAGAAGCCGTGCACCTGAGTATGATGCAATCCATGAAGAATTAATCATGAAATTTACAGTTGGTCAAGGTGGAAGAGCTGGACGTACAGATGAACAATCTGGGTGGGAACAAGGAAAATATTTCCAGTTTAAATATGAGATATATATGTACGCTACATTATTGGGTTTAAAATCAAATTATAGGCTACCTTTAGGTGAAAATAAAAACAAGTTTATTGAAATTAAATCATGGCAACCACCTGACCTAGCTGATTATATTATTATGAGTGTATTGGCAAATTCAGAAATTGATTTCAATGATCTTGAAAACAAGGAAGATACTGATATTGAAAAAGAAATTCTAAACCAACGTAAGCTAATGGAAGAATATGCGAATGGTGGTTTCGATAAAATCAAATCTAAACTTGAATCAGAACCAACTTTTTTTGACAACAATGATAACTGTTTTATTGATTTATTAGATGAAATAAGTTGATTATTGACGTTCTGTAATAAGCATAAATAACTAATTTGACTGATGACTTAATTAATTATTAAATATAAAATGAAATTTAGTGCTTTTGATATAGGTGAAAAAATCAAGATACATGAATTAACATTCAATTTATGTCCTGAATTGTGGAATAATTACTGCTATGATGAACTGCATATTGATTCATTAGATTTTAAGGAAATCAAATTTCTAAATGAAAATGGAGATGCTTTAAATGATAAAATAAAACTTATATCTAACGCAAGTGGAGGTTTATATTTCTTTATCATTAAAACAGACATATCAGCAAATTTACCAGGATATTTAGTTTACATAGGTAGGGCTCAATTAACAGCAAACCATAATCTTCGTGTAAGAATTAAAAGTTATTTTAGTACATATCTTAAAGAAAAAGAGAGACCAAAAATAACAAGAATGATTAAATATTGGGGAAACAATTTATACGTTAAATATGTTGAGGTTAGTGGAAATAAACATATTGAAGAAATTGAGAAAAAACTAATTAATTCATTATTGCCTCCATTAAATGATATGATACCTGATAAAATATACAAAGATGCTATTAAGGCTTTTTAGGAGAATAGATAATGAAAATACCTGCAATTAGATCTAAAATTGGAACAACAATTTATTATGTTACTACTTTTACGTTTAGACAAGTAGCAGAATTTGTAAAGAAGATTGATGATGAATTACATAAATCTGAATTTCTTAAAGATTCTATACAAAGGAGTATAACTGATAATGTAAGCAGTATTAAAGATTACATACTAAACCAAAAGGAAAGATTCTTTAATTCATTGGTACTTGCTGTATATGATGGTGATCCAAAATGGATTGAAGTTGAGTTAAACTTTAAAGATGAAGAATTTTTTGATCTTGGTTTATTAGAATTTACTGGGGATGAAAAAATATTTCCAGTAGACGGTCAACATAGAGCTGAAGGAATTAAATTAGCATTATTGAAAAATGTTGACTTAGAATCAGAAAAAATCGGAGTAATCTTGATTAGTCACAGAAAAGATCAAGATGGTATGCGGAAATCACGAAGAATTTTTTCAACATTAAATAGATATGCTAAAATTGTCTCTCAGGATGACATTATTGCTTTAGATGAGGATGATATTGTTGCAATAGTAACGCGTGAATTATTGGAGGAATTTGATTTGTTTATTGGCTCAAAAATTGTAAGAGCTCAACAAAAAGCTATTCCAGAAACTAATAAAACTGCAATTACATCACTTATAACACTGTACCAATGTAATATTGAATTGTTGAAGCTGTTTAAAATAAAAAATAAAATTAATAAATCCGTGAATGATTATTTAAAATTTCGACCAAAAGACTCACAAATATCAAAATATCTTGAATTTTGCATCAACTTTTGGACTTCTTTTAGTGTTGAAATTGATATCATCAAAGATTATCTAAAAAATAGTGATTTGAAACCTGCTTCTCCTTATCGAAATAAAAGTACAGGTGGTAATCTTATTTTTAGACCAGTTGGTTTACTTCCATTTGTTCAAGCGGCAATTTTAATACATCGAAGAGAAAATATTGATTTCAACAATATATTTTGTAGATTTAACAAACTTGATTTATCAATAAATAATAAACCTTGGGCTCAGGTGGTATGGGATAAATATGAGAAGAAAATGATAATGGGAAGTCAAGTATTAACGAAGTTATTATTACTTTACAAATATGACCGAGAATTACTAAAGCCAGGTGAATTGGAAAAACTTGAGGAAGGTTATGCTTCAAAAATTAATTATAAAGGTAATGTCAAAGATGTATTAAAAGAAATTTAAATAAAACATGATGCACATCCTTCACCTTCTGAATCGTCAAGGATGTCAAGTAAGTATTTCGATTTCATTTCTGATTTTTTACCTGTTTTTTTTATATAATCATCTTTGATTCTCTTCATTCTTTCAGGTTTTATTAACTCCGATAAACTTTCTTCTTGATTCCAAGTATATCCATCCTTCTCATATTCCATTGCTTTCTGGAATAAATCAGGGTGTTGCTCATAAAGCCAAACCCACTCAATTTTCTGCTGGAAAAAACAGAAATAACACCCTGAGCGACTTCTTGAGTATTGTCCTAACTTCGTATCACTTTCAAATTCGACTTTATTATAATACTTGGGAACACCAACACCAGATTCCTCTAAAATTTTAAATATATCATCTCTAACAAGAACATCCTCATTATCGAGTAGTGGAAAATATGTTTCCCTAGCTAAAGGATATTCAGTTGTTTTCAAAAATTGAAATATCAATTTATTCAAATCATTAACACTGTTCTCCAATAAATTGTTCAGTTTGTTGATTGAACTATAACTTGGAGAAACTGGTGATTCGATTATTTTTAAAAGAGTGAGTTTATTTGATGTAATATCAATATCATCAGTGAAACTTTTTATTTTTTCAATATTTTGATTTAGAAGAAATTTAGTTGTAACATCTTGGCTCCAAATGTTTTTTCTAAAAGGAAAAATAGATTGAATATTCTTCTTTGTTGAAATATATCCTTCTCTGTTTTCATCACCCCTTATTCCAACATATGATATAACATCTTCATCACCAACAAATTTTTCAAAAGGTTCCAGTTTTAATTTCTTTGTACACCACCGAGCATTCGATGACGGTAAAAAACCTCCATACATTTTTAAAAAATGATCAAAAGGTGCTTCTGAACTATTTTCAGCAGCTTTAAGCAGTTTAATTTTTGTACCTAAATATATTTCAAGATTTGTAATTAATTGGTAGGTTTCATCAAGTTCTTTACCAGTATCACAGGTATAATATTCAACATCCATTTCAGGATAAAGATTTTTTAAATATATTGCTAATGCAGCACTATCTTTACCACCAGAAATTCCTAACACATGTCTAACTTTACTCATTTTTAAAACAGTCCTTTAATAGATCAACAATAGCTGCAATATTAACAGTCTTATCATTAGACAGATTTTCCTTCAGAAGATTTTTAATTTTAGTAATTTCATTAGTTTTCTTTTTTGGAATTCTAACAATTTTAGGGTCTATTGAGCTGAAAAAGGAGTCAATTTTTACTGAAATAATTTCTTCACTTTCATTCTCCACTTCATATTTTGAGATATTAGTTAAACTATCCAACTCTATAATTGTTGATTTAAACTTATCAAAAAACACTATTTCGTCTTCATCACTAAAATTTTCTATAGATTTTGACATTATAGATTGTGCCAATGAATTTAGCCAAGCTTTTTTATCGTCTATTGCAGAATCAAGACGTTGAATAAACGATTTCTGAGAAGTTAAAAGCATGTGCTTTTTAAGTTTCTTATATCTATGTTGTAGTTTGAGTTTATAATTTTCAAAATCAAGTTCCTCATATAAAACATCAGAAACAATAAAGGTTTCAATACGATCAATTAAATTCTCATAACTAGTTCGGAGTTCTCTAACACTTTCCTGAATTAGGTTAACAAATTTTTGAAGTGCTTTTGCATTTTCATTTAATTGAACTAAATTGAATCCCAAAGCTGAAGGGAATTCTTCAAAAAATGTTTTTTCCGGATCCTGAGAATTTGAAATTACTTCTCTGATAGATTTAGCTTCTTTTGATAACCGTTTAGTATTTTTTGTGTAATTGGGTAATTGCTTATAAAAAGTTAAAAAGGGTTTGATAAGTTCAATGAATGTTGTTTTATCAACTTTCTCACTTATACTCTGGTTCAAATAGGTTCTGAATGAGTTGACAATATTCAATTTGACGCCATCAATATCAAATGCTTTTATTTCAAACTCATTAGGATTCTTTTGAATTAACTCCAAAACTTCCTCTGATAAATAGGGAACAAATGCCCCATTTGAAAACAAAGCAAAGTCATCTTTTCTTAAAAATAAAAATGTGGGTATCCAAAGATCAATTAATCCTTTTTTTAATTTAAAGGGTCTCGTGCTTAATAAATCAAAAAGGACATCAATTCTTTTTCTTTCGATTTTCGAGTCTTGAATGAATTGATTACACTCATCCCAAAGAATTTTGAATTTAGATTCAGAATTTATATTGGTAGAAATTTCATCAAAATTCAGTGTTGTTGAAATACCATTCTGTTTGATCAAAGTCAAAAATATGGTTTTTTCTGGAGGATATTTATCTATTTCAAATCCTAAATCATCTTTATCTTCTTGATTTACTAATGCTTTAAAATAATTTCTTTTAGCAGAATGAATTTGACTTGAAATATTGTGT
>CAZEHW010000031.1:0-18392 GCA_964511865.1 uncultured Hyphomicrobiales bacterium
CCATTGAACCACAAAAATAAAATGAATATTACTATATAGCAATTTAACAAAAAAAATTTTAGTATAAAGTAAAATTTGAAGTATGTAATCAAAGCATAGTTTTTTTTAAAAAAATTCATTGAAATATTAAGATATTATCATTATCACAACTCGTTTGTCCTGAAAACAGAGTTTAATTAAGCTATTTAAAAAGAAATTGATTCATTAAATTGTTAGTTAGTTCATTTTTTCGTAATTTTGTTGTTCTGAAATAAGTTAATTAAAATATTTTAAGATTGTTACGTTATTATTAAAAAAAGATATTTTTAATGAATTAAAATGCTTTTAGAAAAGCTGCTCAATATAATCGAAGATAATTTTCCGGCAGCTTCAGCGATGGACGAAGATAAAATTGGACTGCAAGTCCAGGCAGGGAGAAAGAAAGTTGAAAAGATACTTATTGCCTTGGAAGTTAGCGAAGAAGTGCTGAAGGAAGCCGGTAAACTGAAATGTGATTGCATCATTACTTTTCATCCTTTAATTTTTAATCCATTAATCAACCTAAACGACAACGACAGAGTAGCAACATTGTGCTCTGAATTAATCCGAAAATCAATTTCTCTAATATCAATTCACACAAATTTTGATGCCTTTTCAGAAGGCACAAGCTATATATTGGCTCAAAAGCTTGAGCTTAAACCCATTGATTTTCTAAAACCTGACAATAATTTTGAAAATATGGGAATGGGTGTCATTGCTGAACCTAAAAAGAAAATGACTCCCGATGATTTAATTCATCGTGTTCATAAAATCTGCAAATCACCCTTAAGGTTTTCAGAAGCTAAAAGGATTAAAACAATCAAAAAAGTAGCAATAGTGGGAGGAAGCGGGACTTCTTTTTTAAGTAATGCATTGAAATCTAAGGTAGATGCCTTTATAACCGCAGATATTACTTATCACAAATTTCATGAGGTTAATGGAAGAATGATGCTTATTGACCCGGGGCACTACGAAATGGAACAATTTGTTCCTGAAGCCATTGCAAAATTCTTTAAAAAGATATTAGATAAAAACGATTATTCAGCTATAAACGTATCAAGAACTTTAACCAATCCGGTCAAGTATTATCCTGATACTCAAAAATACATTACAATGCAAAAAAATAATTTATTACAAAATATGATGGTGGTATAAAATGATAGAGAAGACACAAATATATTTCTTGGCTTGTTTAGCTTATATTGACTCAATACTTGATGAATATCAGGAAGAATTTGGAGATTTGCCGGGCAAAGTAAAACGGATGAAACACAGAGTTAACGAATTAAATGCAATAGTTGAAGAATCGGAAACAATGCTCAAGGACCTTCGTAAATTTGTTAAAGAGTCAAAGAGTACTATTAAAGAACTTAAGGACAGAGAAGAAAAGCTTTCGAAAAAGCAATTTCTTGTTAGAAACAACAAAGAATTTGATGCTATTACAAAAGAAATTGAAAAAACCCGTTCTGACCATAATGTACTTATAGATGAAATCAGAGTATCGGGGATTAAGGAAGAAAACCTTATTAAAACTCTTGAACAGCAGAAAATTGATGCTAAAGAAGCAGAATTTGAACTCAAAGAAAAAGCTACTGAACTGGAAAAAATTTCCAGTGAACAAAATGAAGAAGTCAAAGTTTTATATAAGGTACGTACTAAATACTTTAATAAAGTAAAAAAAGATATTATCAAAGAATATCAAAGAATCAGGACTCATTCTCATGATGCTGTCGTCCGTGTCCGTAAAAACAGTTGTTCCGGATGTTTTAGTGCAGTTCCACCACAGACAATTGTTGAGATAAGGAATAATCTTGAGACATTGTACCATTGCGAGCAATGCGGAAGGATTCTATATCCCGAAGAAATAATGATTGACGATAATATTTTGTAGGTGGAATCTTAATAAAAAAATTTAAAAGCAAAGGACGGCAAAGTTTTCGCTAAGTTTCGCTAAGTTTCGCAAAGTTTTTTGTATTTACTATTTGATTTAGTTATTATTAAGGAAGGAATAAGGTTATAATGATAAATTATGAATTATTCCGGATAATGCTGAACTTTGTTGTACCAAAAACCCTTTCGGTTAATATCTGGTAATTCTCAGGTAAAATGATTTTAGTTTTCAATGATTGTTCGACAACAAATATACAATCTTTCAACAAAAGACTATTATCATTAATTGATTTTATAACAGTATTAAACAAATCACTTTCGTAAGGTGGGTCAAAGAAAATCAAATCAAATTTAACTTCAGGAAAGTCTTTATTGAAAGATTTCAGCTTCTTTTGAGCATCTCCAGCAATTACTTTATAATTATCAATTTTAAACTGAAAAGCAACTTTTTTTATTAATTCTGAGGTTTTAATGTTTTTCTCGAAAAAAAAACAAAATTCAGCTCCGCGGCTCAAAGCTTCAAAACCCATAAAACCTGTACCTGCACAGATATCTGCAACCAAGAGATTTTCAAAATCAATATAATTAGTCAAAATATTAAAAATTGATTCTCTAACATTATCAGTTGTAGGTCTTGTTCCTTTGGGAATTGCACCGAAATATTTTCTTCCTCGATATTTACCGCTTATAATCCTCATTTTTTTAAAAGTAATATTATCATGATGATATAAAACATAGAGACAGGTTAAAAACCTGTCTCTAAAAACGTAACTATTAATTTATTAATTTAATTTTCTTTACTCCTGATACAAATCGGGGACAAATGTCTGGTCTTCCATAGGAGGTCTGACGTAAGTATCATGAATTTTTCTCGGTGGAAGGTCAAGAGGTTCAGGACGAACATCCTTATAAGGAATCTGGCTTAAAATATGAGATATGCAGTTTAACCTAGCTTTTTTCTTGTCATCAGAGTCAACAACAAACCAAGGAGATTGTTTAATATCTGTATATTTAAACATTTCATCCTTAGCTCTTGAGTATTCTACCCATTTATTCCATGACTCCAAATCCATGTCTGAGAATTTCCATTGTTTCATAGGATTTTTTACTCTTCCGAGGAATCGTGCCTCCTGTTCTTCATCGCTAACAGAGAACCAATATTTAAGAAGTATAATTCCTGAGCGGACAAGCATTCTTTCAAATTCAGGGCAGGAACGCATGAATTCCTGATATTCATCATTTGTACAAAAACCCATAACTCTTTCAACACCGGCTCTGTTATACCAGCTTCTATCGAAAATAACAATTTCACCTGCATGAGGAAGTTGGGATACATATCTTTGAAAATACCATTGAGTTCTCTCAGTGTCGGATGGTTTACTCAAAGCTACTACACGTGCACCGCGAGGATTTAACGGCTCAGTAATCCTTTTAATTGTACCTCCTTTGCCAGCGGCATCACGACCTTCGAACAAAATGACAACCCGCAATCCCTGGTCTTTTACCCAGTATTGCAGTTTAACTAATTCATTTTGCAGTCTTTGAATTTCTTCTTCGTAAAATTCACCAGTCATTCTGCCATTCTTTTTAAATTTTTTCAAGGGTTTGTCATTCATTTCCTTCTTCTCTTTTTTAGATTCTTCACCCTGATGGTTATTTTCTTTTGTATGTCCCATAATACTATCCCTTCGGTTAAATTATATAAAAATGATTATTATTTTTCATTCAGTAAAATTCAATAAATTTATTTAAAAATAAAAGGATACAAATTCATCTTTACTAAAATAATTCTAAATATTCACTTTCAAAAATATTTTTTTAAAATTTTTTTTAAAATCTTCGTCTTAGTTCAATTTTGTAATGCTCCGTTGAGAATATTTAAGATTTTGGGATACTTTTAATTAAAGTAAACTATTTAACGGAATAAAGTTATAAAATGAGTGTAGTTAATAATAATTGAAAATAATATTTAAACAATATATTAGGAATTTTAGAATGAAAAAGAAATTGAAAATAGCGATGTTTATCGTATTCGTCTTGTTTTCATTAATATCGTTAAGCAGAACACCGAAATTTCCATCGGAGTTAAGCGACGGTTTTGTACAAGAATGGATTATAACATCTCCCGAAAAAATTAATCAGTAATTTAGACGTTATTAAAAGAAATCAATAACAGTTTAAGTGATTAATGAATTTATCTCAAGATACTAAAGAAATACTGCAATTTTTAGACCATACAACAAATAATGGTTTAAGAAAAAGAAATGATATAGGAGCAATTCTCGAATTGTCAGCTTCATATAATGAACTTGACACTTTCGAAAATTTGCTTTTTAATGGGTCTGCTTTGTGGAATATTCACCAGACATTGAAAAGAAATATTGATGATATTGAAAATACTCATAAGTTGAGAACAGAATCATTGACTTTAGCCAATGACATCAAACAACTATTAGAAGTTATTATTGGTGAAGAATATCAGGACATTAATGATAGGTTTGATAAAACTTATTTTGTGGAAACTTCAGGTTCATTTTCAAACCTTATTGACCTTTCACATGACATGGCTCAATTGAAAAATGTCATAATAAGAATGAAAGAAACTAAAAATCAGGAAAATCTTGATAGTTCCTCAACATCATCAAAATGACTTTTTGTAGTGCCATAAATCTGATAGTTTTCATGCCCCTTACCGGCAACAAGAATAATGTCATTATCATTTGAATTGGCGACAGCAAAAACAATTGCTTCTCTTCTGTCAGGAATTATTTTAGTATATTTTTGTTTGTCCTTATCAATACCGGCATAAATATCTGAAATAATATCTTCAGATTTTTCGGTTCTCGGATTATCATCTGTTATTATTGTAACTTCAGCTAAATCTGACGATATTTTTCCCATAATTGCTCGTTTAGATTTATCTCTGTCGCCACCACATCCGAAAACACAAATCAGATTCGAATTAGCTGATGTAGAATTCAAAATTTCCCTGCATGTTCTCAGGGCTTTATCTAATGAATCAGGCGTGTGAGAATAATCCACAATTCCAATTGCTCCGGTTTTAAGTGGAACTCTTTGCATTCTTCCCGGGGCTCCAATTGAAGATTGAATAGCTGATTTAATTATGTCTTTTGGAATTCCATAATTCAAAGCACACACAATAGCTGAGGCACAGTTATCAATATTGAATCTCCCAATCATTGGAGTTGTAAAATCTTCTTTCAAGTCATTATAATTGATAGAAAATTCCATTTGATTTAGACTTAAAGATTCATTCCCGATAAGACAATCGTTATGAGTATTCCTGCCGAGTTTAATCATTGTCCCGGCTTTAATGTCTTTCAACATGAAATCCCCGAAATCGTCATCTCCGTTGACAATTGCTGTTCCGTTTTTTTCAATCATATCAAACAATATCTTTTTTGCCAAAGCATATTCTTCTAATGACTTATGGTAATCAAGATGTTCGTGTGTCAAATTTGTAAATATTGCAGAGTCAAAATTGATTGATGCAACTCTGCTTTGATGTAAAGCATGAGAAGAAACTTCCATAAAAATGAATTGAACATCAGATTGCTTCATTTTAGCGAAATGACCGAAAAGCTCAAAAGATTCCGGAGTTGTATGAGTAGCATCCTGAGATTCATCACCGCAAAAGATACCGGTTGTTCCTATTACTCCGGTTTTTAATCCTGCCTTTTCAAAAATTGATTTCAATAAGTATGTTATTGTTGTTTTACCGTTTGTTCCGGTTACACCAATAACTTTAGTTTCGTTTAAAGGGTCCCCGTACCAATTTTTTGAAATATGGGATAATGCATTCCTGCTATTTTTAAACTGTATTAAAGCTGTACGGTCATTACCTGTAGAAATATTTGAAACATCTTCGCAAACAATTGCAGATATACCCTTAGAAATCAATTCATTAATATATTTATGACCGTCAGTTTTTGTGCCTTTAATAGCAACAAAGAGTGAATCTGAATTGCATTTTCGGGAATCATAAGCAACAGAACTAATCTCTTTTTGCAGACTACCTTGAATTAACTTGTATTCTAAATCCTTTAATATTTCAGCTAAAATCATACTTTTCTTCAATTATTATCTACTTTTATGTAAATCAACTAAACAAGATATAACAACTTAATTAAAAAAAATGTTTGATAAAAACAAAAAGTTCATTAAATTTGTAGTTCTGAAATTTGAAAATAAAATAATTAGGTATAATAATGTATTCTATATTAATAATTTTAATATTAATGGGTGCAATCTTAATGATTGCAGTAGTGCTTTTACAACCCGGTAAAGGTGATTTAACAGCAACATTCGGTGGTTTAAGTTCACAATTTGGAGCTGTATTTGGTATGCAAAGAGCTAATGACTTACTGGCAAAAGTTACAAAATGGATTGCGGCTATCATCTTAGTTTTGATACTCTTAACCAACAAGTTTTTTGTTAGCCAGCATTCAGTTGAGCAACAAGTAAAACCTGTTACCGAAGGTACGTCAGTACCAACTCAACAGCAGATGCCGGGAGCATTGACTCCACCACCTGTAGCCCCTCAACCCGGGCAACAGCCTCAGCAAGAGAATAAGTAAAAACTTTTTTAAGAAAGCTGTCTCGAAAAAGACAGCTTTTTTTTTCAATATTTGCTATTTCAAAGTACAGATCAATCTATAATATTCAATATTTTCTTTTATACAGAAGGTTTCCTTGTTTGTAACCGGAAATTGCCACTGCTCGGTAGTTTTGACAGTTTCTACTTCAAAAAGTCCTGATTTAATTAAGAGTTTTCGATGATATTCATCAACTTCTTTTAGGTCTGATGCCAAGAATAATTTACCTCCGGGTTTTAAGATACGAGATACATCAGCTAAGAATTCTTCGTTAAATGCTCTTCGTTTTAGATGTTTTCTTTTAGGCCATGGGTCGGGGAACAGGTAAAAAACCTGTTCGATTGAATCCCTTTCTATAAACTCTAAACCATTAACAACGCTATACCAAATAGCCGAACAGTTTTGAATTTTTTCACCGGTAACAAAATTATTGAGCCATTCAACTATAGGTTTTCGGACTTCAATACCTAAAAAGTTTTTTTTCGGGGAAAGTTCTGACATATTTAATAAAAAAGTTCCCTTGCCACATCCAATATCGAGAACATCGGGAGGTTTCTTATTTAAGAATACATACTTCCAATCCATCTTCCCGATAAGGGGTGGATAATAATCCACATTTTCCTTTAGCTCAGAAAATTTCAAATACAAATTCGGTTTTGTATGATGCCTGAGCCGTTTTGGTAAAGGATATTTTTTATAATCTATAATCATTATATAAATTCATTAAATTTTGGTAAAACAAAAATAGCAAATTCATATCTTTAAATAAATGGCAAATATGAAAAACATTTTGTTTATTTTCTTAAATCATCATATTTTACTCTTATTATTTGAGCATTATTTAATTATTTTGAGAGGATGAAATGAAAGAAGCAGAAATAATATTGAAGGCAATGAAAAAATCGGGTAAACCATTAAAAGCAGGAGAAATTGCGGATTTGTCCGGCGTTGATAAAAAACTGGTTGACAAAGCTATCAAAGTTCTTAAAGATGAAGACAGGATAATATCTCCTCAAAGATGTTTTTATAGTGTAAAGTAATCTTTACTGTAAATTTTAAAACACTAAGGATTTTTGATAAGGTCATTCTGAACGGAGTGAACAATCCATAATACTTATAAATATAGGATTCCTAACTTTGTTTTATATGACTTTTTTAATGTTTTTTCACTTTTTTTCAAAAAAAATGAAACAATTCCTCATTTCATGTGTTATTTAAATAATGAAGAAACAAATTTGGAGAAAGTATGAAAAAATTTTACTCATTTCTTTGTTTATTACTTTTCACCGGTAAGCTCTTTGCCGGAGATATTGACGTATCATCGCTTCCAAAGTTTCCCTGCTTAGCATTTGCCGGAAATGAATTTTCTGATACATGTGATCCAGGTTTGGAAAATCCGATAACAATTACCGGTAAAGGTTTAACGAAGAATCCTATGAATTTGTATTATAAAACTGACACAACCGATGTTCCGATTATTTATGTAGGAGGATGTGGCTTTCAGTCTATGGTAGGTACTACTTCATACGGTCAAATCGAGATAAAAAACAGTGGTACTGCTACATTAGAGATATATGAATATTTGGGACCATTTTTAATAGGAGTGGTTAGTGAAGAAAGTATTTTTAAATCCGATGAATTGGTTGAACAAAATATAACTCCTTCAACTCCTTTAAAAATAAAACCTCAAGAGACAAAAACATTTCAAATAAAATTCACACCTGATTATAACACGCATTATCTTGATTCTATTGTGTTTATTAGTAATACAAATAAAGATACCGAATACAATAACGGATATAAAATTGACAGTATTTGTTATCTCGCAGGTTGGGGAGGTCAACCTACCGATATAATAATAACCGGGTATGACTGGGGCAGGAAGAGAATTCAGAGACTGAACTTTCCTGCTGGTCCTTACCCTGCTATAAGAAATAAAACTCATCCTGATACTGCTATAAAAATATATAATATGGCGACAGCAGCATTTACTATCAATCGGCTGAAATTCACTTCTGTTATAGGAGACAGCTCAGCTTTCAAGTTCAATCGAAGCGATATTCGTTATTTGACACTTAATCCAGGTGATGAAGTAATTATTCCGGTAACATTCCAACCGACAATGACAGGACTGCATCTTTTAACTTTCGAATATGAGACACAACCTAGAATTGAAAATTTATCAACGACACTTCAGGGAATTGGTATAGTCCCCAGAATCGAAACACAGGATATTGATTTTGGAGCTTCTGGTGTTAACGATTATTTTCATACTGTAATAAAGCAAATGACAATTAGAAATCTCAGTAATGCAGAATGGCAGTTTGGCGATTCCGTAACTATAACAGATTTAACTGAAATAAATATTAATCCTGATATCTCTACCGGTACCGATTGGTCATCATTTACTGAACCATTCAGGTATGACAAAGGGTGTCCCCAACTAAAAAATGCTTTTACTTCACCTGTTGTTTTGCAACCCGGTGAATCAATTACATTTGACGGTGAATTTGTAGCAAGAGATTATGGGATTTTTACCGCTTCATTAACCACTGTCAGCGATTCCGAATCTGATGTAACGTCCAATTGGTTTGGATATGACAGTAGCTATGTCGATGTGGAAGATACTCAGGAGAAAGAGGAAATTACGATTTATCCTAATCCAACATCAAATACATTCAATATCCCCTACAGCATAGAATCTGCATATATGACTAATATTTTCATAACGGATATTTTAGGTAATCAAACTCTATTGAAAAGTGAATATAAATTTCCGGGTGAATATGTCGAAACATACAATCTGAACGGCTTTTCGCAAGGCATATATAATATAATTTTGCAAAAAGATGATAAGATTTACAGCGAGAGGATCGTTATAATGAAATAATTGTCTGAACTGGGATTTATGGGATTAGTAGGAATACAGGATTTACAATTTTCCTGTCCATAACAAAAATCACAAAAATCCCGTTCAGTCGAAAACACTCTGCGAAACTTCGCATAAACTTTGCTGTCCTTTGCAGTTAAATTCTTCCTTCTTCAACTCAAAACTCAAAACTCAATACTACGAACCTGACAAGGACACATTATCAATCTTGATTGTTGGTCCGGAAATTCCTCTTCGGAAATCATTATCATTTCCTATCATGCTGATATTTTTCAGCATATCACCTAAATTACCCGAAAAGGTAATTTCTGAAACAGGTTTTGTCAGTTCACCATTTTCAATCCAAATCCCGTAAGCACCTTTTGATATATCTCCTGTTGTCGGCATAGTTCCCTGACCTATTGTCCGTGTAAGCAACAAACCATTTTTAACGGATTTGATAATTTCTTCGGGTGAATATTTTCCTGACTGTAAATAAAAATTATTTGTTCCCGAAGCATTTCCTGTTGATTTCAATTTCAGCTTTTTAGCACTGTAAGTACTCAATAAGTAGTTTTTCAAAACACCATTTTCGATGATAGTCGTTTTTCTTGTCGGAACGCCTTCTGCGTCGAATGGTCTTGTACCTAACTTTCCGGGGAGCAAACCATCATCAAAAATATTGATATTTGCACCAGCAATCTGTTCACCAAGCTTACCTGTCAGGAATGACCTTTTCATATAAATTGAACCACCATTGATACATGATGCAAGAAAACCAAGAAGCATAGAAGTCATGCTTGGTTCGAAAACCACTGGGACAACCTGCGATGGAACCTTTTGCCCACCAATCATTCTTATTACTCTTTTAACAGCTATGTCTGCAATCTCCTGAGCTGATTTCATACCTGCCAGATTCAAAGATGTTTCGTACCAGTAATCTTCAACCAAATTATCGCCATCACCTGATTGGAAACCACCGCCTGCACTGCAGTATGTGTATTTGTAAGAACCGGAGAAACCATTTGAATTTGCCATGGCTGTTTCGCCGTATGTTGTACTGTAACTGCTTCCGTTCGAAACTTTTATTTGATTATTTGCAAGTCCGATTTTTTCTAGTTCCTTTGCATATGCAATTTTCTTTTCGGCATCCAGTTCGATAATTTTGTTGTCGAATAATCCTAACGAATTAGTATCAACTGCAATTTTTTCAAATTCGGGCAATGCTGAAAAAGGGTCTTCGCTTGTGAGTTTGGCTCTTGCAACAGCATTTTTCAGCATATTTTCTAAAGTACCTTCGTTGAAATCAGAAGAAGAAGCATGAGCAACCTTGCTGTCAACAATAACTTTAAATGCGATGGATTTTGAACCTGCCTGATTCAGTTTTTCTATTTCCTGATTTAAAATCTGCACTTCGAAATTCGTACTTGAACCGATTGAAACCTGGCACTCTGAAGCACCAAATTTTTTCGCTTTTTCGACAAATTTTTCTGCTATATTTTTCAAATTTTCGTTTTTCATGCCGCACCTCCTACTGTCATTTTATCAATTTTCATTGTCGGTGTTCCACATGTTACAGGAACTGTCTGACCTTCTTTACCACAGGAACCTAAGAAAAATCCCGAATCATTTCCAATCATTGAAATCTCATTTAATATCTGGACATTTGTTCCGATTAATGTTGCATTTTTCACAGGTTGAGTTAACTTTCCATCTTCAATCATATATGCAAGATTGCATGAGAATGTGAATTTGCCGGTATTCGAAACCTGGCCTCCCTGATATGAAACTGCATAAAATCCTTTCTTGACTGATGCAATTATTTCCTCGGGGTCGCTGTCTCCGTTTGCAAGAACTGTATTGTTCATTCTCGGTATTGGCATACTCTGATACGATTCCCTTCTGCCATGACCATTTGGCTTTGTGTTCATTATCTTTGCACTTAATCTGTCATTCATGAATCCGACTAATTTTCCTTTCTCAATCAGCATAACATTTTCAGTCGGAATGCCTTCATCATCAACTGATAAACTGCCTCTGAAATTCGGGATTGTTGCATCGTCATAAATCGTGACTAACGGTTTCGACACCATCTGACCCATCTTGTCCCACATGATTGATTGCTTCTTCCAGTTGGCGTCTGCTTCAAGAGGATGACCCACTGCTTCGTGAATCATAACACCCGATTGCCCATATTTAAGTACTACAGGTTGCTCACCTGTTGGCGGATTCACAGCATCGAGCAAGATAACCGCTTCTTCAGATGCAAGTTTCCCGATTTCCTCAGGAGTCCTGGCATTTGCGAAATTCATGCCGAATCTTCCACCTTCGCTATTTGAACCGGTTGCTTTTTTCCCGTTAAATTCGGCAGTTGAGCTTGCCCTAAAACGCATTTGCGGTCTGATATCGGTAACAATCAAACCTTCACTGTTTACTATAGTAACTTTTTGAAGACTGTCAGCAATACCAACAGAAACCTTCACGATTTTGTTATCATATTTTTGTGCTGAATTGTATGCTTCTTTGATTAATTCAATCTTTGAATCAAGTTTTGCATCTGAATATGGATGGCTCATGTCGTAAACCGATGTGGCAGGTTTCATTACTTTCAAATTCGCCACTTTCAGTTTGCTGTTACCCGATGCAATTGCGGCGGCAGTCAGCATGGCATTTCTTATGCTTTCGAATGTCAATTCATTGGTGAAGCCATAACCTGTTTGTTTGTCTTTAATCACTCGAACACCAACGCCAAGCGAAATGCTTTCATCAGAACTTTTGACTATATCTTCGGACATATCAACAGAGCTGAAAATAGTATGCTCAAAATACAGTTCTGAAAAATCACCGCCTTTGGATAATCCCACTTCTAAAATTTTCTTCAATTCCTCTTCGGAAAAACCGAAATAATCAGGTTTCATTGTTATATATCCTTTATTAGTTCCCGACATAAGCAATCCATTGTTCCAAAGCGGAGAAGTAAGAGCCAGACCAATACCGGCTCCGGCTTTGATTAAAAAATCCCTTCTTGTATTTTTCATCTTCCCTCTTATTTACAATTAATAAATTTTTGTTTTTCATTAAATATACGTTAAAAATTAAAAAACGTTATAAAAAAAAAGAAAATTAGCAAAATATTTCAACTTATCTTGCTTTATTTGCTGTTTGTCGCAAAAATCTTACCGTTCGTAGATTTTTCCTTTTTTTATTGAGACGTTTTTGCTGTTTATGTGTTATTATATATAGTAAATTGTTGTAATTTAGAAATATGATGAAAAAAGCATTACTTTTTATTGGTTTGATGTTTATAATATCTTGTGAAAATCTGCTTTGTCAGTATTGGCAGGAGCAAATTGTTTTGCAAGGTAATGTTATTACTCAATGCTTTGATGAAAATGATGATGTGCTTTTTTCATCCGGCTTGTCTAATGGTAAATATGCCGTTTGCAGATACTCGGTCGAAAAAGATTCAATTGACAAAGTACTGTTAGTTACCAATAAACCTGTTAATTTTCTTGAGATGTTATCTGACGGTACAATAATGGCATTCCAGAATTATCAGCTTTTGAGAAGTACAGATAAAGGTGAAAGCTGGAAAGGGATCTCTAATAAATTTAAGTTTTCAATTCTATGGATTAACTACGATTTGAAAGAATTTAACAATTCCTTAATTCTTTGGGAAGAGAAAAATCATTATATTTCATTTGACAAGGGTACAACATGGAGAGTATTAAAATATCAAGATGCAAGTTTATATCATATTGAACCGACTTATAATGAATGTTTGTTAGCTGTTGAGCCGGTTTATAAATCACCAATATTTTCTTCAAATTATGGCTTGACATGGGAAAAAACGAATTTAGATACGTTAGACTTGATTGGATTCATATATTCGGAAATCAATAATACACTTTATGCATTAACTTGGCCCAGAGAACAGTATTTTTTTAAATCCATCGATGGCGGAAAATACTGGGAAAAAGTAATTATTGCTAATGATACCGTTATAAATTCTTATGATATAGATAGTCAAGGAAATTTATTTATTATGGATGCTAACAATTATTTATACAAATATATTCATGAGAATAGCGATTTGCAATTGATTTCATCGGATGCTCCATTTTCTGCTTCAGCTTTGTTACCTTATTTTGGCAAAAGATACCGGTATGGAATTTTTTTAGATAAAAATGACAATATTTATTATTATGATGCTATCGGTTTTAAATTTTGGAAATATGATAAAGATAATAAAGAATGGTTGGATTCTGTTGATGTAATCCACAATGACGTACATCCATATTCTTTTATTCGGAAAGGTCTTACAATTGCTAATCGAGCAGAAAAATGGCTTGTCAATGCTGAATCTGCTGGCTTAGAATATGTTGATTTGTCCAAACCAAAACTTAAGGGTATTATTATCCCATCAGGAATCGAACCAATTTCTGAATTCTACGATTTAGGACCAGATGGCGAAATTATTACAGGTAATTTTGAGCCAATATACATAAATAATAGTGACACATTGGATTTTGTTAATGTGGAATATTCTTTATCAAATGATAATGGTTTTAGCAGAAAAATAATTCTAAGGGATACCAGTTTCAGATATTTTCCTCCATATAGTATGAAGTTTAATATACAGCAGAATGGGCAAATAGTTATCAATAATCTTGGTGATATCCATATTCTTGGTTACATTAATAATTACAGATCAACAAATAAGGGAATTTCCTTTGATACGATTAGCAATGATTTTATACAAGATAAAATTTATAAATTAATTGGAGATGCACCTAATGTTTACTTGTATTTATTACTATCTGATAAATGGAATTATTATACAAATTTTTTATATAGGTCTTCAGATAATGGAAATACTTGGATATTGATTGAAGATTCTCTGGGTGATAAAACAATAGTTGAGTTTACTAATAACATACAATTTACTTCTAAAGGTGATATTTATATTTCAGAATCGGATTTAGACGATGGGAGTTTTGCGAACTCTACAGATTTTGGTGAAACTTGGAGTAAACATCGTATGGGTGGGTATGATACATACTCGGTTTTTGTAGATTCAGAAGATAATGTCTATTCTAATGCTGGTTCGGGTATTGGGTCTTATTTGACATATAAAAATTTCTATTCATTTGAAGATACTTGCCATGTATTCGCAAGTAAATCGGGAGATTTATTTGCTAAGGTTTATAAAGATAGCTGGGAATATAAAAAAAATATTTTTTCATCAGACAACGGAAAAACTTGGGTGGATTTCAAATATGAATATGGATGGGGAATTGAAATTAAATCGAATAAAAAAGGTGATATTTTTTGGTACAATGACGATAATCTTTACAAATTCATTCGCGAACCAAACCAAAAGCCACATCCCTTGTCGGATACAACGGTTTATACAGTAATAGTTGATGTTGAGGAAAACGAAAAACAATTAGCTCAGGAAATAAAAATTTATCCAAATCCCGCATCGGAATATATTGAAATAAATATAGGGGCTGACAGCAGACGGCAGTCCTTCGACAAGCTCAGGATGACGGCAGACGGCAGAGAGGAATGGGATATTCAAATTTATAATGTGTTGGGTGAATGTGTTTCCAACCTCACCCCTACCCTCTCCAAAGGAGAGGGAGTAATAAGAGTTGATGTTTCGAATTTACCGGTGGGGATGTATTTTGTGAGAGTTGAAAATAGAATTGAAAAATTTATTAAATATTAATAGATTAGGTTTTTAATTATGAAAAAGACTATCATTGTAACTTTAATAATATTCTTCGGATTTAATTTATTAAATTCACAGATGGTCAGGGAATGGAAAACAGTTGCAACCGGTCATTTTAATGATACATATTTCGATGAGGAATCCGCAGTATGTGATGGTAAATATATTGTTGCACTTAGCAGAGCTGAAGTATATCCTTCTTATAATATGTTTGATTCTAACTATGTCCTTTTATCTCAGGATAGCGGAAAAACGTGGAATGGTATATTAAAATGGGGAAATGAAAGATTTGACAGTTCAATGAAAAACTGGAATAATTTCTATTTTAATTTTGTTGATATGCCGAAAAAAAACTTGATTATGGTAACAGGTACATATTCAAACGAAAGATTGACTTTTATGTGCAGGTCAACAAATATGGGCAATACTTGGGAATTAATTAAAATACCAAATGACTCATTACGATTTTGGAGCTGCCAGATAATAATGTATGATGAAAGTTACGGTATGTTACTAATGCTTAGGTCACCGTCTTCAGATAATCCGATTACTTCGTATCTTTATAAAACAACTGATGGGTGTAAAACATGGACAGAAATGCCCGTCGATCAATCGGTGAACACAATACACAAGTGCTTTTCCAAAGACAATTGGATTTTGGCAACAAGCAGCAACCTGGTTATCACAACAGATGGTGGAGAGAATTGGAATTATTATGAAAAACCAAAATGGACTTACGGTATTTCTTTTCTTGACAACAATCGCTGGATTGCGGTTGCTTTGATGAAGATTCAGGATAATCCCGAAATAAGAACTTGCAGTGTTTACAAGACAAAAAATGCAGGAGTTGACTGGGAATTAGTTTCGATTATCAATCCATATCCATTTAGAACTTATGCTGAACCTGATTTTTATGATGAAAATAATGGAATCATTGCCGGTTATGACGAATTAATCAGAACAACTGATTGTGGCTTGACATGGACATATGAAGTTCTACCACCGGAATCTCATGGTGATCCATTCAATAATGTTAAGTTTTTCGCTAAAGAAAGAGCAATTGGTTTTGCCGGGGGATTTGTTTATCTCTATACCGGTAGAACCGTTTTACAATCACCCGGTGTTCAATATACAAGGAAATCAGGGGAATTATGGGAATATAACATTTATTGGAAAAAGGTTATAGGTGCTGATAAATATAAAGTACAAATTGCACAGTCAATTCCGCATTGGTCTGGTGGAAGATTATACTCAATTCCGGATTTTGAAGAAAAATTGATTATTGATACAACAGGTTATAAGGATACAGTCATAAGTATAAAAACAAGATTTTATATGGATTATTATATCAGAGTAAAAGCTTACAATGATTCATTAGAAAGCGATTGGTCACATTTTGAGAGTTTTACAACGCTTAGGGATACCGGGAATTATCCTCCTTTGGATGCATGCTGGCCTATATTCCCTATGGACGGCTCTCATCTCAAAAGAAATAATATCAGATTTGTCTGGACCCGAATCAAAAATGCTGAAAAATATAATATTTATATTGCAACAGAATTAAATCACAGTTTTGGCGGCATTAATTATGCAATTTATGATATTACGGACACTACTTATGTTTTAACTTCAGAACTTGAAAGTGAAACAAAATATTACTGGTGGATAATAGCACAGGCAAGTAAATGGGCTGATTCGAAAAAGGTTTTGGCATATTTTTTTACTACTAAAGTAATCAGCGATGTTGGTGATATTTCTGTTAATGATTCTTTTACTGTTTTTCCTAATCCCGCATCGGAATATATTGAAATAAATATAGGAGCAGACAGCAGATGGCAGTCCTTCGACAAGCTCAGGATGACAGAAGACGGCAGAGAGGAATGGGATATTCAAATTTATAATGTGTTGGGTGAATGTGTATCTAACCTCACCAATGCCTTAGTTAACACACCCCTAACCCCTCTCGAGAGGGGAATAAGAATTGATGTTTCGCGATTGGCGGTTGGGATGTATTTTGTGAGGATTGGAAATGAATTTCAAAAATTTGTGGTGATAAAATAATTTTTTGTAATTTTAGTTAATATAATAAATTGATTATCAAATAAAGTTATTGATATGAAACCATATTTAACAGCAATAATTGAGAAGGAAGACAATATGTTTGTTGGTTTATGTCCGGAATTGGATATAGCCAGTCAAGGATATACAATCGAAGAAACAAAAGCTAACCTGAAAGAAGCAGTCGAGCTTTTTTTTGAGTGTGCATCACCGGAAGAAATTAAAACCCGGCTTCATAACGAAATTTTCATATCTCCTTTAGAGGTCGACCTTGGGGAAACCGCGTACGCTGTCGGGTAAAGAGTTATGTAAAATACTTGCAGAAAACGGATTCCTTAAAATCAGACAAAAAGGAAGTCATATAATCATGCAAAAAACACTTCAATTTTCAACAATTACTATTCCTGTTCCAAATCATACTGAATTAAAAATTGGCACTCTACAGTCAATCATTCGTCAGTCGGAATTACCAAAAAGTTTGTTTCTTACGAAATAAAACATTCAATTTGTAGTGATAAAATAGAAGAAAAATTCCGGTAAATATCCTTCGGCAAGCTCAGGATGACATTTTTTAAAATATTATAAATTATGTAAAAAACAATATAAAATTTAGGAGTAAATAATATCCTCCTTAACACAAATTTAATAATCCTTCCTTTTACTGCTTATTTTTAACCATATTTAATATAAAAAACTTGTAAGATTTAAAGAGCTTGATTAAATTTGCTATTTTGTAATTGTTGATTTAATCGAAATAAATATTTTTATTTTTTATATGGAGTATGTTTATGACTAAGAAAAAAGAAAAGACTGTTAAGAAGACAGCAAAGAAAAATGTGAAATACGTTTATTACTTTGGCGGTAAAAAAGCCGAAGGAACCGCAGAAATGAAAAACCTGCTCGGCGGAAAAGGTGCAAACCTTGCTGAGATGGTTAACCTTGGTATAGAGGTTCCACCGGGATTTACATTGTCAACAGATATTTGCACCTACTATTATGAAAACGGGAAAAAATATCCGAAATCCTTAAATGATGAAGTAAATACTGCATTGAGAAAACTTGAAAAAGAAATGGGTATGAAATTCGGTGATGTCAAAGACCCCTTATTAGTTTCGGTTCGTTCAGGTGCAAGAGCTTCAATGCCGGGTATGATGGATACAGTTTTAAATTTAGGATTGAATGATAAAACTATTGTCGGTCTGAT
>CAZEHW010000031.1:18402-20547 GCA_964511865.1 uncultured Hyphomicrobiales bacterium
GAAAGATTTGCTTGGGATTCTTACCGCAGATTTGTTTCGATGTACGGCGATGTAGTATTAGACCTGAAACCGCAGACTAAAGATGATATTGACCCATTCGAAGAAATTTTAGAGAAAAAGAAAAGAGACAGAGGAATAGAATTTGATGTTGATTTTACAGTTGATGATTTAAAAGATTTGGTTAAACAATACAAAGCCGCTATTAAAAAAATCAAGAAGATTGATTTTCCTGAAGAACCGATGGACCAGCTTTGGGGTGCTATCGGTGCAGTATTTGGCTCATGGATGAATAACAGGGCAATCATTTACAGAAAATTAAATAATATTCCAGAATCATGGGGAACAGCCGTAAATATTCAGACGATGGTATTCGGTAACATGGGCGATGATTCCGGTACAGGTGTTGCTTTCACAAGAAATGCCGCATCAGGTAAAAATGAATTTTATGGTGAATTTTTAATGAATGCACAGGGTGAAGATGTTGTTGCAGGTGTTCGCACACCACTACCTATAATTCAATTGAAAGAGAAAGATTCAAAATCATATAACCGTTTGTTGAAAATCAGGGAAATTCTTGAACAGCACTACAGGGATATGATGGATATAGAATTTACAATTCAAAACAAAAAACTTTGGATGCTGCAATGCCGTGTTGGTAAACGTACAGCAATGGCGGCAATGAAAATAGCTGTTGATATGGTTAAAGAAAAACTTATTAAACCTGAAGAAGCTGTTATGAGAACCGATCCAGAGCAGTTAAATCAGCTACTTCGTCCCGTATTTGATGCAAACGGAAAAGCACAGGCATTAAAAGACGGCCGTTTGGTTGCAAAAGGTTTGAATGCAGGTCCCGGAGCCGCAACCGGAAAAGTCGTATTCAATGCTGAAGATGCTGAAGAATGGGCAGATAAAGGTGAAAAAGTTATTTTGGTACGTATCGAAACTTCCCCTGAAGATATTGGTGGTATGAATGCTTCCGAAGGTATTCTTACAGCACGTGGGGGTATGACTTCACATGCCGCTTTGGTTGCACGTCAAATGGGTAAAGTTTGTGTTGCCGGTTGTGGTGAATTGAATATTGATTATAAAGCACGAAATATTACAGTTGCCGGAAGAAAAGAAGTTATCAAAGAAGGTGACTGGATTTCAATTGACGGTACAACAGGTGAAGTTATTACCGGTCAAATCAAAACTAATCCAAGTGAAGTTGTCAGAGTTTTGATTGATAAATCTATCAAGCCGGAAAATGCTCCTGAATATTTGATTTATGCACAGATTATGAAATGGGCAGATACATTCCGTAAAATCAATGTAAGAACTAATGCCGACCAACCCGACCAATCAGCTAATGCAGTTGCATTCGGTGCTGAAGGTATTGGATTGTGCAGAACTGAGCATATGTTCTTCGGTGAAGGTAAAATCGGACCGATGAGGGAAATGATTCTCGCTGAAACAGTCGAAGCCAGAAAAGCTGCATTGAAGAAATTATTACCTTTGCAAAGAAAAGACTTCGAAGGAATATTCCTTGCAATGGAAGGCAGACCGGTTACTATCAGAACAATTGACCCACCTCTTCATGAATTCTTACCACATGACAAAAAAGGTCAGGAAGAATTGGCACAGCAAATGGGAATTTCAGCAAAACATGTACACGACAGAGTTGAGTATCTCCATGAGTTCAATCCTATGCTCGGTTTCAGAGGTTGCCGCTTAGGAATTTTGTATCCCGAAATAACAGAAATGCAGGCAAGAGCAATTTTTGAAGCTACTGTTAATGTTATTAAAAAAGGCAAGAAAGCATTACCGGAAATTATGATTCCACTTGTTGGACACGTTAAAGAATTAAAAGAGCAGGAAGTAATCGTAAGAAAAGTTGCCGAAGAGGTTATGAAATCATCAGGAATTAAATTCAAATATCTTGTTGGTACAATGATTGAAATTCCAAGAGGTGCAATCACTGCCGACGAAATCGCTGTAGTTGCTGAATTCTTCTCTTTTGGAACAAATGACCTTACACAAACAGCACTTGGTGTCAGTCGTGACGATGCAGGACGTTTCTTACCTGAATACGTCAGGAGAGAAATTTATCAGCAAGACCCGTTTGTTTCAATTGACCAAAAGGGTGTAGGATTCCTTATGAAACAT
>CAZEHW010000032.1:0-11027 GCA_964511865.1 uncultured Hyphomicrobiales bacterium
AAATACGATGGCAAAAATTAAAAGTAAAAATCTAAAATTAGAACAAGTGGCTAATTCGAAAAAATTCCCTAATAAACCAAGAATTCAGGGAAAATTAAAACCAAAGGTTCCTATTAATTCGAATTTGGGCAAAAAACCTCTAAAGGTAACATCAAACCAAATTCCTGCAGGAGATACAAAACCAATAAAAATTCCAGCCGGTCAAAAAATCATTAGTGTCAGTAATCCTTATGACGGGGTTGGTGAGGTTGATTTTCTTCTGGAAGGAATCATTCGGTATTTACCCTATTCACCGGGTAGCGTTGATCTTGGTACTGTCTTTGTTTTTGTTGACCCGGTTAACGATATATATGATTTTACGAACACTGCAACAGGACCGAATCCTACTGCTGTTATTGTCCAGGTAGATGAATTTTGTTAGGATAAAAAATAATACATTAATTTGATTGTATTATAACATGTATTTTAAAACATTAATTAGGAGTAATTATGGCTGAAATTTTTATCGTTCAAGCAATGCCAACGTCAAACCAAATTCCTGCAGGTGATTCTAAACCTGTTAAAATTCCGGCAGGAAAATGTATTCAGATAACTGTTCCTCCCGGCTCAGTAGGTGCAGGATTTGTGAAATTCATCAGCAAGAATGGCGTGCAATCTATTGCTTATCCGCAGGGAGCGGCTCCTTATCCGCAATTTGATTTTACGGATGAAATAGGAGTATTTTTTAATGAGCCGGTAGGACCAAATCCTCCTACAGATGTTATTGTTTCAGCAGTGTAAAAGTAAATATTTTCTGCTGATATTTTCTAAAATAATTCTATAAAAAGTGTTTACTTTTATACAAAGTGAAGCAAAGTATTTTTTTGTTTTATAGGAATGATTGTAAGTCACTTTAAAACAAATTTCCATACCCTAAAACATTTTTAGGGTCAAGTACATTTTTAATTTTTTTCATAAACTCAATTTTTTCTTCTCCGTACATTTGAAGTAGGTATTCCTTTTTCATTTTGCCTATTCCATGTTCCGCCGAAACAGTTCCGCCTAATTCAAGGGCTTTGGCCATGCAATTCCTATAAATCTCTTTAGCTTTCAGCAATTCTGATTCATCTTTTGATAATAAATTAGCGTGGAAATGTGAATTACCAATATGTCCCCAAAGAAAATATGTTAATCCTGATCTCTCCAATTGTTCCTTTAAATAAAAATAATATTCTTTGAGATAGTTGGAAGGTACAGATGAATCAGTCCCAATTTTAATTGAATTAAACTTTGAAATTAATTCATATACCTGCAAAGGTAATTCATGACGAAATTCCATAAGTCTTGTATGTTCATTTTCGTTCAAAGCTGTCCATGTTGAATCTGAATAGCTTGTATATTTATTAATTATCTCAAGCCATTTCGTTAGAATAATATCTTCATTATTTGATGAATATTCCTGTTCAACCCAAATTGCACCTGAACAATTTTCAGGTATTTGAGGAAACTTTTGCCTAAGAATCTCAAGTGATTTATTATCGAAAAATTCAATCAATCTTGCAGAAATATCTTTATTTTCATCATATTTTATCTCATTATTTCTAATACTGTTATCACGAACCTCAAGGACAAAATCGAGCATATTTTCTTCGTTATTAAAAAAGACAATCAAGCCGAGAATTTTCTCAGGTATTTTCACTATTCCAACTTCAATTTCTGCAACTATGCCAAGAGTCCCTTCAGAACCAATAAACAAATCAATGACATCCATACCTTTTTTTAGGTAATAACCTGCGGCATGTTTTACATTTGGCATATTAATATCATGTATTGGAATAATATTCTCATTACCTTGCTCAGTTCTTATTTTTATTCTTCCATCATTTTCGAATATTTCACCTCTTTTTAGTTTTAAAGAATCACCATTCGTCAGTATAATGGTAAGCTCTTTAACAAAATCCCTTGTAGTACCATATTTGAAAGTTCTTGCACCTGAAGCGGCTGTGCAAACATTTCCCCCAATTGTGCTATTTGTCTCTGTTGGGTTCGGTGCGTAAAAGAAACCATGCTGTTTTATTTCATCCTGAAAGTCTGCTATGACAACTCCGGGTTGTAATGTTGCCGTTTCTTTTTCGGAATCAATTTTAATAATTTTCTTGATTTTTTCAGTTGAAATAATAGCTCCCTCCAACGGTACTGCACTTCCGGTAAGACCGGTTCTCGCCCCGGAGATTGTTATTCTGATATTTTTCTTATAACAATCTGATATAATATCTTGAAGTTCCTTAACATTTTCAGGTATAAACAGCACTGAAGCTTCCCCTGAAAAATTGGAAGCATCCTTCAAATAAGGTTCTATATAATCTTTGTCAGTTTTTTGTATCATCTCAATTTTGTTCCTTCACATTTCATTAATGATAATTAATTTCAAAATTTACAACTAAACTCCCAATAATTTTTTAATTTAGCATTTTTGGGAATTATATAAAACAATTGAATGAAAATATTTTTTAAGATAGTGATATTTTGGCTTTTATTTGCATGGTTAAGCAAATCTCAGTTATTTTCTGAAGATTCTGCTGTTTACTCTGAAGTATTTGCTGTCCATCCAAAAATCGGAGTCGGGTTTAATTTATATAAATCTGTTTTAGTTCAGTTTGAAAATTCTGTTGATTGCGGTTTATTCGTGAGTGGCAAAGGTTTTGGCTATTCCGGTGCACTATTTTTTGAAAAAAGAATATCATCAGATGCTCATATAGGATTAGGAGCAATGTATATAGACAGGAGCGGTGTTTTTGTTTTGGAAAGTTTAATTCCTTCAAGAGAAGTAAATGCAACTGATATTGAGTGGGTGAAGACTGAAAACAGATTAGAACCAAATATATCATTTCTGGAGTTTAGTCCGGAACTGCGTTATACATTAATTGACGATTTCATTAATGGACCTTTGCGTCTTGCCGGTGGGTTCAGATTAGGTATTCCGATAACAAAAACTTTCTATCAAAAAGAAGTTATTATATCCCCGGACAAAGCTAAATTTATCAGCACTAATTCAAACGAAAGATTAATTGCAGATGCAGATATCAAAACAATCCAATCACTTCATTATGGTATATCAGTTGGTATCGAAAATATGCTTAAAATCGGAAATCATAAATACTTCACCCAACAAATAAATTTCGATTACAACTTTAACAATGTTTGTACTGATGTTCAGTGGAATTTATATTCCTTACGTTTAGATTTAGGATTCAGATTTGGAATCATGGAAAAGCAGGACAGCATATTTCCTGAACCAATCAAGGAGGAACCGGTTATTGAAACACCTCTGCTAACAGAGAAAGATAAAGTAGTTTTGGAACCTATACTTACTTTGGAATTTGTTGATGAAGTTCCAAATTTGCAAATACAATCAGGAGACGAGTTGCTGGCTACTTTGCCATTGGTAAATGCAGTATTCTTCTCATCCAATTCTTCAGAAATACCAAAAGATTATATAACCAAAGATACTGTTTTGCCTTCTCAATTTTATGGTAATGCAGTCGATAATAGAAAATATATTTTACTGAGAATTGCTGATTTGGTCAGAAAAAATGCTAATGCAAAGATAATTGTTCATGGAGCAACAGCAGGAGCAGAAAATGAGCCGATAGGCATTGAACTTGCGAGAAAAAGGGCTGAATCTGTAAAGAATTCTTTAGTAAATTTAGGAATTCCCGATTCGATAATTACGTCAAAATTCAGCTTACTTCCGATATATCCGTCAAATCAGGATTATCCCGAAGGAAAACTTGAAAATCAAAGAGTAGATATATTTATCCAAAATGCACCGCTTCAGGAATACGTCGGTTTCCAAAAATATGCAGAGGTTACCGGAACGGTTAATATTAAAATTGAGCATGAAAATTTGAAAGAGTTAAATGAAGTTATACTTGAACCATTCTTTTATGATACACTTATAATTTGTTCACAACCGGGAATATTTAATATACCCGTTAAGCAAAGAATCAATATAGAATCTGATTCATTTGAACTTTCTGCTGAATTATCTTACAGGAATATAATTAAAGAAACTAATAAATCGTTCTCAAAAAATGATTATGAAGTGATAGGCAAAGAGTTATTGCTAAAAAATTTCAATGCAGTTCTGCGGTTTGATTATAACAGCAGTGAGCTTAGTCAAGAAAACAAGGAATTACTCAATCAATTAGTCAGGAAGATACCAGAGAATGCTACTATTGTAATAAATGGCAGTGCTGATGCTTTAGGTAGTGAACAGCAAAACATTCAATTGGCGATGCAAAGAGCAAAAGCGGCTGAGGATTACATAAACCAGATAACTCAAATGCAATTTACAATCGTTACTGATAACAAATTCCTAAAACATTCGGAGAAGACACCCGAGGGCAGGTTCTTCAACCGGGCAATTAGTATAAAAATTCAGTGAAAAGTGAATTGAGAGTCCTAAACCGAATGACGGAAAACAGAAATACGGGCAACGATTTACTTTAAAAAATAATTCCTTATGATTAAAATCAGAAACCTTACTAAAAAATACAACCCTACAACAAAAATAATCATATTGACAGGAGGGAGGAACAAATCCCATTTCCCAAAAAAAATATTTACAATAACAGAAAATAATATAATGGGAATAAGAAAAATTGAATTCACCAAAATTTTTGCCCAAAGGACTTTATTATAAAGTTCCGAATATTCTTTTTGAAGCTTTTCATAGGTCTTTTTGTCATTATGTATTAAGGTCAATCTGATTAAATTCCTTAAATCAAAAAGTCTTTTATCAATCTCTTCAATCTTCTTGTAATGAATTGGAAACAATTTCCTACCGATTTTCTTATTGAATATTTCACTAAGAAAAAGAATGAGAATAGTTATAGCTGATAATATTATTGAATTAAGAATCATCTTTTTTAAAATATTTCATTGTTGATAAATTTTCAAATGCTAATTTATTAAAAAAATATTTTTAATTTATTTTATTTTTATGAAAAATCAGACAAAAGCATATATTTTCGCCCTACTTGCCGTCCTGTTTTGGTCAACGGTAGCTACAGCATTTAAAATAGCTCTGAACAATTTAACATTTTCGGAATTACTGCTTTTCTCGACATTTTTTTCCTTATTGATATTATTCGCAATTCTTATTATTCAAAAAAAATTATATTTAATCAAGCAATTAAGACCCAAAGATTATTTATTCTCTGCAATTCTCGGTTTATTAAATCCTTTCTTATACTATCTGATTTTGTTCAAAGCTTATGATTTACTACCAGCCCAGGAAGCATTAACCTTAAATTATACATGGGCTATTGTTGTTGTAGTTCTATCAATTCCATTGCTTAAGCAAAAAATCAAGTTAATTCAATTAATTGCTTTATTGATTAGTTTTTTTGGAGTAATCATAATTGCAACACAAGGAAATCCATTATCCTTGAAATTATCGAATACTTTTGGAGTAATATTAGCTCTGGTCAGTTCGGTAGTTTGGGCTTTATTTTGGCTCTTTAATATGAAAGACAATAGAGATGAAACAGTGAAGTTGTTTTTTAGCTTCCTGTTTGGATTCATATATATTTTAATTTATCAAACTTTTAGTAATGGCATCATTATTCCTGATTTTGTATCAATTCTACCCGCTATTTATATTGGGTTTTTTGAGATGGGAATAACTTTCGTCTTATGGCTTTTAGCTTTGAAGTATTCGGAAACAACAGCAAAAGTCAGCAACCTTATTTATTTGTCTCCTTTTTTATCTTTGTTCTTCATCAATATTTTTCTTCATGAAGCAATACATTTATCCTCAATAATTGGTTTATTTTTGATTATTAGCGGTATCTTGGTTCAGCAGTTATTCAGGAAATAAAATCAGGATAAATCAATTCACATTTTTTTTCATTACGAATTATTATACGTAAGTTGCAAAAATTATTTTTACAAATTAATGAATTGAATATATGGAAACGGCAAAAATTGGTGACAATGTTAAGGTACATTATACAGGAAAATTCGCAAATGGAAAACAATTTGATAGTTCAGACGGAAGGGAACCATTAGAGTTTACTGTTGGTAATCAACAGGTAATTGCAGGTTTTGATAATGCGGTTGTAGGTATGAAAGTTGGAGAAAAAAAGACTGTTGCTTTCCCACCGGAAGAAGGATATGGTGTGCATATGGATGAAATGATTTTTGAAGTTGCTAATGAAAATTTTCCGGAGGATTTTAAACCGGAAATCGGAATGCCGCTTGAAATGGTTAATCATCAGGGAGAGACCAGAGTTGTCAGTGTTAAGGAAATCACAGAAACAGGAGTAATGCTTGATGCCAATCATCCTTTAGCGGGAAAGCATTTAACATTTGATATTGAATTACTCGAAATTAAATAGTTGATTTATTATATCTTTCTTTGTGAACTTTGAGTCTTATCTTTGAGTTCTTTGTGTTAATATTTTCAATTCTTTTAACACAAAGTTCTTTTATAATTACTGCAATTTCCCTCTGGCAGAGATTTCAATTTCCTCTATGATTTTATCTTGAGCAACAAGATATGCTCTATCGAACATATTTGTAGTTGTACAGGCATGGTTTGGAATTATCCTCAATCTCTCTCCAATTACGAAGCTTTCATTTTGATGCGTTATTATTCCATGCTCTTCTGAAAGTTTTTCTATCACGGCATTTTTTCCAATTATATGTCCATATCCTTTTAAATTTTCATTGCCATGAGCACCTCTGTCAGAACTTAATGTTTTGCTCCCTGCATCGATAATAACTCTGTTGGTAGAAGGAATGCTTATTACCTGAGATAGTACTGTCAAAGCACATTTGTTCATTTTTACCGTTCCCAAAGTAACCTGAATCATATCATAAAAAATATAATTTCCTGAACGGATTTCAGTTACACCTACGACTTTACAACTTTCTCTAGCAGTAGGATTGGAGCCAATAGTAACATCTTGAATCTCAATCCCATCTTTTCTTAATTTATCTGCATAATGAACCATCAGATTTCCTTCGTGCTTAGCAATCATAAGTCTTTCTTCATTTGTTTTTGAAGAATAGGATTGCCCTGCATGTGTTGTGATACCAAGTAAATTTAAGGATTTTCTTGATTTAGTATATTTTGCCAATACCAGTATATCCTTATATTCATCATAACCACAGCGATGATATCCGCAATCAACAATAATTAAAACGTCTATTCTTTTTTTATGATTTTCAAAAAAATCAGCAATAAGTGTGGCATTAGTAATAGAATCAACACAGCATGAAAGTTTATCAACTTTCTTTTGGAGTTTTAATAAATTATCAAACTTTTTATCACCAACAATTATATTTGCTATTTGAATATCTTTAATACCTGCTTCTGCAAAAACAATTCCTTCAGTTACTTTTGCACATGCAATACCAACAGCACCTGCTTCAATTTGCTTTTTTGCAAGAAATACCGATTTATGAGTTTTAATATGAGGTCTGAGCTTAACATGATGTTTATCCATCAAACTTTGCATATCTTGAATATTTTTTTCAAGGATGCTTTGTTCAATCAGTAAAGCAGGTGTGTCGAGTATGGGAAAGAGAGGTTTCATGATGGAACATTTTTAATTATAAATACAACTCTGCAATTTGCACTGCATTAGTTGCCGCACCTTTTCTTACGTTATCGGCAACTATCCAAAGATAAAATCCATTTTTAAAAGCATCATCCTTTCTGATTCGACCTACAAATACTTCGTCTTTGCCATCACTAATTGCGGGTGTAGGATAGTTTTGCTCTAACGGATTATCAATTAATTTTACATTTTTAGCATCTCTCATTACTTTTCTTAATTCTTCAACAGAACATCTTTTCTCTGTTTGTATGTTCACAGATTCTCCATGACCTCCAAGAATTGGCAATCGTACACATGTTACAGAAATTGGGAGTTCAGGCATATCAAGAATTTTTCTCGTTTCGTTAATCATCTTGATTTCTTCTTCGGAGTAACCTGTTGTACTTGAAATATCATGAAACATTGCATTAAATGCAATTTTATGTTGACCTTCTGTCTGATTCCCTTCAAGTTCGTTCAGTAATTTATCAATCCCTTTTTGTCCTGCACCGCTTATTGACTGATAAGTCGAAACAATAACACGTTTTAATCCAAAATGCTTTTTTATTTCGTTCAAAATTACAACTAGCTGAATAGTTGAACAGTTTGGGTTAGCAATAATCCCTCTATAATGTTTTAGAATATGTGGGTTAACTTCAGGGACAACCAATGGGATATCTTTATCCATACGCCATCCCGAACTATTGTCAATCACAATGCATCTGCTTTCTACTGCAACCGGAGCCCATTGCCGGCTTGCAGTTTTCCCCGGAGAAAATAAAGCTATGTCAATTCCTCGGAAAGAATTTTCAGATACTTCCTGCACTTCTATATCCTGACCTTTGAAATTCAAGACTTTTCCGGCACTTCTTTCTGATGCAAGTAATTTTAAATTCTTTATAGGAAATTTACGCTCTTCCAGTACTTTGAGCATTATTCTTCCAACAAGACCTGTTGCACCTAATATAGCTATGTTTAGTTTCTTCATTATTCACTATTAATTTAATTGTTTTCCGTTATCAGTTTTCCGTTATTATATATACTATGATTCAATGTAACCGGATAACAGATAACTATTTACTAAAATTATTCATTATTCACTATTCATTATTCACTATTCATTATTCACTATTCATTATTCATTAAATTTTCCCATTTTCAAACTTTGGCAAAATAAATTGCTCAATACTCTCAGCCAGTCCGCTAATGACATCTATTGTAACATTTGCACCACATATACGGCAGTCTTCTGAAGCTACCTCATATTTGTGAGGTATTTGCAAAAGCATTCTCTTCAATGCCTGTTCTTTTTTCATTCCGACAACAGAATCATAAGAACCGGTCATACCTACATCTGTTATATAAGCCGTTCCTTTTGGTAAAATCGAACAATCTGCAGTCGGTATATGTGTGTGAGTGCCGATTATTGCACTGACTCTTCCGTCCAGATACCATCCCATAGCCATTTTTTCTGCGGTTGCATCTGCATGAAAATCAACAATTATTAAATTTGTTTTATCTGATACTGTCTTAATAACAAAATCTGCCGCTTTGAAAGGACAGTCAATTGGCTGCATAAAAGTTCTGCCCTGAATATTCAGAACACAGATACTAAAATCTTCCTTGTCCTGAACGACATATCCCATCCCAACATTTCCTGCAGGGTAGTTAAAAGGTCTCAGGACATTAGGATTTTCAGCAAGCAAGGGTTTAGAAGACCAGTTATCCCATATGTGATTACCGGTTGTAATAACATCAATTCCCATCTCAAATAATAAGTCAGATTCTCTTTTCGTAATACCCTTACCTTTATCAGCATTTTCTCCATTAGCTATTATAAAATCAGTTTGATATTTGTCCTTCAGTTCAGGTAAATAATTTTTGACGATATTAATTCCTGCTTCACCAACTATATCACCAATGAACAAAACATTTATTTTTTCTTTCATTTTTTCTCATTTTTTAAATAAATAATCATGCAAATTACTAAAATTTCAAATTTTACTTGTTAATCTATTGTTTTTTTATCAATTTTGTCTTTTTATATAAGGAATTAAATTAACAATGAAAATTTATACTAAAACCGGAGACAAAGGAAGCACATCATTATATAATGGTTCGCGGGTTTCAAAGTCATCTTTAAGAGTTGAAACTTACGGCACTGTTGACGTATTGAATTCCATTATAGGTATTGCTTTAGCTCATGATATTCCAAATCAAATAAAAGAAGACCTACTAAAAATAAGTAACCGGCTTTTTTATCTTGGCTCTGACCTGGCTACTCCAATGGACAGCAAAATTCAAATTGAACGAATAAATGAAGAAAACATAACATTTCTCGAACAAAAGATAGATGAATATACAGAACAAATGCCGGAGTTAAAGAATTTTATTCTACCCGGGGGTTCCAAACCTGCATCCTTTCTGCATCATGCAAGAACGGTTTGCCGCAGAGCAGAACGTTTAGCTGTTTCTTTGGCAGAAGCTGAAAACATCGGTGACTTACCTATAATATTTCTCAACCGTCTTTCGGATTACCTTTTCACAGCCGCAAGGTATGCCAACCATCTGCTGGGTGTTGAGGAGAGGATTTGGGAGAAGTGAAAAAGTGGAGAAGGGTAAAGGGAAAAGGGAGAAGGAAAGACGGAAGGACGGAAATACAGAAGGACGGAAACTCCGAAGGAAATTATCCCGCAGGGATTGAACTATGGTAACAAAATGAACTGCATTATTACTTTTTTCCCGCAGGGAATAAACTATTTCACGCAAAACCGCAAGAAAAGCAAAGCCGTAAATGTCAGAACAGCTGATTGTTGCTGATTATTGGATTTCACTGATTTTGGCTCACATAAATTTTCTTTCCTTTGATCTTCTATTTTTCGGCCAATTATTCACTTATCACTATTCATTATTTACTAAATTAAAGTATTGCTTCCAGTTCTGCTTCGCTTTCGCAAATAACTTCCCTTGCTTTGCTTCCCGCGTAAGGTCCGACAACACCGGCATCCTCCAATTCATCAATAATTTTACCGGCTCTTGCATAGCCAACCTTTAGTCTTCTTTGTATAATTGATACGGATGCTTGTTGCAAACTTATTACAAGTCTTGCCGCATCTGCAAAAAGTGAGTCCCTATCTTCTTTTGATATGGAACCTGCTCCACCGCCATTTTCCAGCAAGCTTGGAAGCATGTAGGGTTTTGAATATCCTTTCTGGTCTCCAATATGGTCACAGATTGCTTCAACTTCATCAGTACTGATAAATGAGTTTTGAATTCGAATTGGCTTAGGTGAACCACCTGGAAGAAAGAGCATATCGCCATTTCCTAATAATTGCTCTGCTCCTGACTGGTCTAATATAGTTCTGGAATCAATCTTCGAGGCGACAAGATAAGCTAATCTTGCCGGGAAATTTGCTTTAATAATACCTGTTATAACAT
>CAZEHW010000032.1:11037-20476 GCA_964511865.1 uncultured Hyphomicrobiales bacterium
TAGCAACAACCAAGTGAATACCAACGGCTCTGGCAAGCTGAGCGATACGAATAATCGGTGCTTCTACTTCTTTTGAAGCAGTCATCATCAAGTCTGCAAGTTCATCTATAATGACAACAATATATGGCATAGGTCTGTGGATAATTTCTTTATCGTCAATATATTTCCCACTTATAACCTTTGCATTATAGTCTAATAGGTTTCTTTGACCTACCTGAGCAAGTATATCATAACGTCTGTCCATTTCCGCACAAAGTGATTTTAATACTACAACAGCATCCTCCGGTGAAGTAATAATCATATCATTAATATCAGGAGAAGTTGCAAGAAAATGATATTGAAGGCTTGCATAAAGATTCAATTCAACTTTCTTTGGGTCAATGATAACGAATTTTAACTCACTTGGATGTTTTTTGTAAAGAAGTGAAGCCAATACTGTATTTATTCCGACACTTTTTCCTGCTCCTGTAGAGCCGGCAATCAACAAGTGTGGCATTTTTGAAAGGTCAGCACAATAAACATCGCCACCTATTGTTTTACCCAAAGCAAGCGGAAGTTTGTGGTCAGACTGATGAAACCTTGGTGATTTAACAATACTTGAAAAACGAACAATTGAAGGTTTTTTATTTGGAATTTCAATTCCGACAGTACCTTTTCCGGGAATAGGGGCTATTATTCTGATACCTCGGGCTTTGAGAGCCATTGCAATATCGTCAGACAAGCTTTCAATCCGGCTAATTTTTATACCCGGAGCCGGTACGAATTCATATTGAGTAACAACCGGTCCCGGAGTAACACTCAAGTTATCTATTTCGATTTTGAATGTTTCGAGTTTTTCTCTGAGTAACCGTGCATTTTCTTCCAATTCTGAATCGTTTACATCAGTTAATTCCTCACGCTGGTCAAGAAGTTCATAACCGGGAGATTGAAAATCAATATCTTCATCGTGGATAGAAGTACTCAACAAGTTTATTGGTTCATCTTCGACTTTAGTTTTTTCATTTACAACTACAGTAAGCGGCTTTTTTACATCCTGGTCATCTTCAAATTCCTGATTTCCAAAATTGTCTGTATTATTGTTTTTCGAATCATTTTCAATGTCGGAGTCCTCAACACCATTTTTAAATTGTTCTATATTACTATCTTTATATAATTTATTCAAAATAGCTTTTTCGTCAGATTCATCTTGAAATTCTTTGAAGTTTTCTTTAGTAGAAAGAATACTATTTGGACTATTATCTTGAAGTTCATCTGTATCTGACTCTATTTTTGATTGATTGTTTTGTTGAATATTAACGCTTCTTTTAATAATATGAGCCGGCTCTAAATCTTCTAATATAGTTTCGTTTTTTCTATTAATTCTGATATCTTCTCTTTTACCATTCTCATTAATGATAAAGTTGTCTGAGGTTTGCTGTTCATTATCTTCATCAAAGTCATCACCAAATGGTTGGACATCCATGTTTAATTTGTCGCTAATCCAATTCTTTAGTTTTATTATTAATTTAAATGGTTGTCTTTGGCTTAAGTTTATTGAATGAAGTAATTTATTTATATTAACATTAGTTCCAAAGATGAAGGTTATCGCCACAGCGGCAAGAACAATTAATATTGTTCCAAACCTGCCGATGATTCCTACAAATATTGCAGAAACAAATTGTCCAATTGTACCGCTCCATTCGCGGGACAATTCTGAGAATGCTTCAATTTGCTGAAAAGTACCCATAAGTGAAGCAAATAGTAATCCAAAGATTAAAAACAGTATTGTTCTTCTGACTAAGTCTTTAGAAACTGATAAGCTTACGAATAATTCCTTAGACCACAAAAACATGAAAAAAGGAGTGAGTATTGTTATATAGCCAATAAGTGAATTGTAAAAGAAATCAGAAGATAGAGTACCGATTATGCCGAGCCAGTTTTGAATTCCTTCGTACTTTACTTTTACAATGTCATTTCCTGCCATAAGTTTGAAAAACTCGACAAAAGAAATTTCTGTAAATACTTGATCTTTTGGGGTGTAAGATATCATGGCAAGAAGCAAAATTACAGCAAAAGCAAACATTAAAATTGCAATAATTCTTATTTGCTTGCTGAGTTTTACTTCAACATCATCGTCATCCGTAGAATCGTTTTTGCGTTTAGAAGCGGAGACAGCAGAGTCTTTATCCGTCTTTTTTCTTCTTGTACGCTTGATTATGACATCATCGTCTGAGTCAGCAGACCCTTTGTTTGTACCCATTTCTCCCCCTAAGATACATTTTTCTGTAAATAATAATAAAAATAAAATACAAAACGAGCAGGAATAAGACCTGAAAAAAACATCTCCTGCTAAATTATGCTGCTATTATAATTAATATAGTTACGAAAATACAATCTATTTTTAATTAAATCAAGTTTTTTTTGTTAAGGTTGGGGAAGAGAAAGGAAATATTGGTTTTTAGTTAATTTCATATTAAGTCAATTAATCAAAAATACTAAGTAAAGAATACCGACAAATTTAAAACAAATATTATTATTATTTTATTTTAGACAAGTTTTATATTCAATAAAACGCTATACTTGCGAAAGATACTGCTGAACGTGTTTCCACTTCATTCCATTGATTGTATTTGAGTAGTTTTCCTTTGTATTTACTATGCTCATTCCGAATTTTTTGAGATTCCAATAGAGCGTAGATAGGAGCTAAACCGCAGATTTTTCTTTTGTCGTTTGATTCTGCAATTTTACTGAAAAAAGATTCGGAATCGAAGTTGGTAATTTGATTGATTAAATCCTCATCTTCCATTTTAAGCTGTTCAAGTGCAGGTTCTGCATCGAAATTGTCCTGAAATTTTCTGCCAATATGAGCCAAGTCTGCACTGGCAATAAACATTGGCTTTTTATTTCGTTTTATTATTGATTCATTCAAACAGGAAATAAAGTTGAAAAAATCATTATCTTTATTAGGTTGTAATTTCTTGTAAATGTAGTTTTCGAGTGAACCTGTTAAAATGGGTAAAATTGTGAAATCGCGGTCTTTGAATAAATACTGCAATAAAACAACCTGTAACTCTATTGAATGTTCGTAACGGTGAGCAATTTCGTCAAACGTAATATTTTCTTGTAAACCATCTTTTAAATCCTCCAAAATTTCTTTATCCGTTCTTGCAATTCCCAGTGGTGTTTGAAAATCCTTATTGCTCAACATAAATAAATCTGAATTTCCATAATGTGAAGTACCAAAGATTACAAATAAATCGGCATCGCTATTTTTAATAGAATGATATGCAGAAGCATAGGATTCATGAGATAATTTACCAATATTGAAATCAATATGCGGAACAACAATGAAGTTTGCCGAAGGTTCAATTTCATTACTATTAACAGTCGATAGAATTTTTTCAATTTCTAACTCAAGCTCTGTTGCATCTTGTGGATATGACAGCCCCTGACAAACAGGAGGGCGAACAGGAACAGAATTATAAAAATCTAATTGATATTTATTGAAATAAAAATTTGGGCTTTCAAGAAAACATCTGTCATTTAGCTCTTTTAAAATTTCAATAAGAAAATGAGGGTTAATATCAATCTTCATGTGAGCTTTTATGCTTTTTAACAAGTCGTTAAAACTTGAATTTCCATCTATCAGGTCTAATATTTTTAAAAATGAAGACTGTAAATCTAAAGGTTGAGTAGCATAACCTTGCTCGTCAATAAGAACTGCATATTCTTCGTTATTCTCATTAAAAAAATCTATATTTATGTCATCTCGTAATTGAGGTACGATAAAGTCATCAATCATTTATTGTCTTTTAGTTCTAATAATTATTAAATTGAATTTTATTTCTATAAATTTCTGAATTTTTCCTCAACCTTGCTGAAATAAATAAATATTGCGATTGCAACTATTACTAATAATATTACTAAATAGAGTATCAATACATTATCCAGATAAGAATAAACGAAAAGAAATACAATTGATGCAACTAAATTAGTTGCAAGAATAATGTATTTACCCATCCTGAGATTTTTAATAATTTTGTCTTGATTTTCCATAAACAAACTAAATATTCATACAAGTTAACATGCTTGATTAAATGTTTTAAGCAAAATACCTTCAGTTTCTTTCAATATTCCACAGAAAGCTGAAAATCTGCAATCTTTGTCTTCACTGTCCCTGCAATTATTTTTCAATGCTTCTACAGCATCAATTACTGCCTGTAAAGAAACCCCGTCAAACAATCTTTCGAGGTCAGGCAATGTCAAATTTTCTTTTCGATACATATATCCTCTTGCTTTTTTAATGAAACACTTTGTCAAATTAAGAAATTCATTCCTTTCTACCAATTACAATCAAGAATTTGTAAAAATATTTTTCAATTTATTAATTCAATTTTCACAAATATTTCGGTTTATTCGTTAGTTTATTTAATTTTGTAAGCTATAATTGAATTTATTAAAAATATTGTATGAATAATATGCTCAAGAAAATTAAAGACAGGAAGATTGTTGTCGGTGTCATTGGCATGGGTTACGTGGGATTACCATTGGCTCTTGAATATGCTTTGCAGGGTGTGAAAACTATTGGCTTTGAACTAGATAAGAGTAAAGTTGATTTGCTCAACAAGGGTATTAATTACAATCAGGATATTGATTCAAAGCAAATTGAAAAATGTTATAAGAATAAAAGTCTTTCATCAACAATGGATTTCTCACGGTTAAAAGAATGTGACGTTATATTTATTTGCGTTCCAACACCATTCACTGTGAATAAGGACCCGGACATAACTTATATTTTAAAGGCGGCTGAGGATATAAAGGATAACTTGAAAAAAGGACAGGTAATAATTTTAAAAAGTACTACATTCCCCGGCACAACTGAGAAATATGTATTGCCAATTCTGGAAAAATCCGGTTTAAAAGCAGGGAAAGATTTTTATCTTGCTTTTTCACCTGAGAGAATTGACCCGGGTAATAAGAATTGGGGAACAAGGAATACACCGATAGTTGTTGGTGGTATTAATGAAGAATCAACAAAATTGGCAGTCGAAATAACAAAGATAGCAATAGAAAATGTAGTGCCCGTTAGCACTCCTTCAATTGCTGAGATGGAAAAACTCTTGGAAAATATTTTCCGTAGCGTTAATATAGCACTGGTCAATGAATTAGCACGGCTTTGTGACAGAATTGGAGTAAATATCTGGGAGGTAGTCGAAGCGGCTTCAACTAAACCATTTGGATTTATGCCATTCTGGCCCGGACCTGGTATAGGTGGTCATTGTATATTAATTGACCCATATTATCTTTCATGGATGGCAAGAGAATATGATTTTGAAACCAAATTTATCACATTAGCGGCAGAAATCAATGAAGATATGCCCTTTTATGTACGTTCAATGATTGTGAAAGAAATTGCAAGACAACCAATTACTCTTGATAATACAAAGATTTTATTGCTTGGTATGTCTTTTAAGAAGGATGTTGATGATTTAAGGCATTCACCTGCCTTAAAAGTTATGGAATTGTTATTGCTTGACGGTATTAAAAATGTATCATATTATGACCCGTATATTCCTCAGATTAGGGTAAACGGACAAGAATTTAATTCGATAAAAAGTTTATCAGGTAAAACAATTAAAAGTTATGATATTATTGTAGTTACAACAGACCATACGGTTTTTGATTATGAAATGATTGCAAAGAATTCCAAAGCTATTATTGATACAAGGAATGCATTTAAAAACGTGAAGAATAATAAGAAAGTTGTTCTTCTCGGTGACGGAAAATAGATTTTTAACACAGTTAAGATTAAGTAAATATTTGAAAAAGAAGATTATTTCAGTAGTTGGTGCAAGACCAAATTTCATGAAGGTTGCACCATTAGACAGGGCTTTTAAGAAATACGGAAAAGAAATTGAACATCTTTTAGTACATACCGGACAGCACTATGATGTAAATATGTCTGATACTTTTTTCCGAGATTTGGAAATGCCGCAACCTGCATATTTTCTTGGTGTGGGTTCAGGTTCTCATGCAGAACAAACTGCGAAAATTATTCTCGAATTTGAGAAGGTATGCATTGAAGTCAGACCAGATTTAGTAATCGTTGTTGGAGATGTTAACTCAACAATAGCATGTGCATTAACCGCAATTAAACTTGGGATAAAAGTTGCTCACGTTGAGTCAGGTCTTAGAAGCGGAGACAGAGCTATGCCTGAAGAAATCAATCGAATTGCTACTGATGCAATTTGCGATTATTGCTTCGTAACAGAACAGAGCGGATTAGATAATCTTATCAAAGAGGGACGCGACTCCCGAACAATCTTTTTTACAGGCAATACAATGATTGACTCTCAGTTTTATGCTCTCGATAAAGCACATAAATCTGATATTCTGAGTCAATTAGGACTAAAGAGTAAAGAATTTATATTGATTACCTTGCACCGACCAAGCAATGTTGACACTCAAAAACAGTTGCGTAGTATACTTGAAATATTTGCGGAATTTTCTACCGAAAGGAAAATTGTTTTTCCGGTTCATCCGCGAACAAGAAAGAATATTACAAATTTCGGTTTGGAATATTTGGTTAAAGACAACTCAAACATAATCTTGACTGAGCCGCTTGGATATATAGATTTTTTGAGTCTTATGATGAATTCCGACTTTGTATTGACTGATTCAGGAGGTATTCAGGAAGAAACTACTGCTTTGGGAATTCCCTGCATCACAGCAAGAACGACAACTGAAAGACCAATAACAATAGAACTTGGTACAAATAAGTTAATACAGCCTATACCTGAAAATATCAGAACAGCAATTGCTGAATTTATATCAGGAAACAGACCGGAACCAAAAGGTAAAATATCCTTCTGGGATGGTAAAGCAGGGGAGAGAATAGTTGAAATCATAAGAAAGTTAATCATTTCTTAGAAATATTTTTTATTCAATTCCCTGACTTTTTCAAATGTATCTAAAAAAAATAATTAAAATGCTTTTCCGAAACTCAAATGAACTCCCAAACCATAAACATAAACCATTGATACCCCAACTCTAAAAATTAATCCATCTTTTACATTGTGATAACGGTATCCTATTGTACCACTTGGAACAAATGAGAATTTGTCGTATGAATGATTAATCAAAGAAATTCCCAATCCACCTTCAAATTTTTTTATTCCTGAAGTGTAAGCATTTATTAATATCATAGGAGTAGTATAGGTATCCCATCTCTTTTCCCATCCATTTTCAGTAGCGTATTCCTTAAGTAAAAAAGAATATCCAACACCTCCTCTAATCGAAAAATTGTCTGAAATCAACCTTTCATAATTAGCAGATAAACTTCCCCAAATAATTAACGTTGATAAATCTAAATAAATAATATTTTTTGGAATATTAATCTTTTGTCCTACATCCTGGGAAACAGACATCTGCGGTAAAATTACGGAAAGTATTAATATTATCATTAATTTTTTCATAAGAAATTTTCCATATATTCAAATTATATATTTTATTTTTTAAATTTGACAGCAACACCATTAGCACCTAGTCTTTTTGCATTAGTAATAATGGATGTTAATTTTGTTTGAATAACTGCATCAGCCCCTAATTCTGCGGCTTTCTCTTTCAAATATGTCATTGTATTTGTGCTATTCCCAACGTAATCAACCGCTATACTACCAATAACAATATATTCCTCCTGTGGCTCCCCTGAATAAATTTTAACGGCATCAGGAATTGTTTCTTCATAATTTCGACTGCCTGTTTGAATATAATGTGTTGACAAATGGCAGCCAACAAAAATTGATAAAAATGACATTATTATCAGATTTTTTAAAAAAGATTTAGTTTTTTTCATATTTGTATCCTATAATTAATTATTGAAATTTAACTGCTGTACCGGTAGCTGTGATTCCTGTGAGCCAATATCCATAACAAAAGCTTAACCGAAGATTTATAATTGCATCAGCTCCTAATTTTGAAGCTTCTTTCTTCAAAAACCTAACAGGTGTTTCGGAATTTTCACCGGCATCTGCGGATGCCATAACCTCACCAATAATGATATATTGTTTACCAATATTTGAAGTACTGTAAACTTCAATATCACGTGAATCAGAATGCTTGAATACAGCTAAATTATCTGATGTTCTCATATGAGCAACATTTGAACAAGATATAAAAAACAAGCACATTATTGAGAATAAATAAATTTTGAACATAAAAACCTCTAATTTATAATTAAAAACTAAATTGATAGCCAATTGAAAGTTTGACAGGTATTCCAAGGTCTTGAAAATAATAGCCCATATTTTCCAATTCTTTTTGTCTTTCTTCAGCACCATTAATGAGTAAATAGAATAAATCTGCAGTCATTCCATGATTGTCTCCCATTTGAAGTTTTATCCCACAGCCAACGCTTAGTCCGGGGAATGATTCATAGTCAATATCATATTGTGAATCAAGTTGAAGAATTGCGTTTGTACCATAAATCAAAGACAATCTTGGTCTAATTACTTTATCCTGGTCAAGAATGTATCCCACAATTCCAATATCCCAGGCAATTCCGGCTAATATCGTTGTTCCAACACCAATGGTTAAATTAATATGAGGTATAGGTTCAATTTCGGTATTAATGCCAAACATTCCATAAGGAATACCGAAACCTATTCCAGCAGTAAATATTTTTCTGAGGGATATTATTTCGGAAATACTATTCTTTGAATACACGGCTTTAAAATCTCCACCCAAACTAATCTTTACACTATCTTCATATTCGCAAGGGACAATAATTCCTGTTATCTTTTTACCATCTTTAAAAATAATTTTGCTTTGAATTTTAGCATTAGTTTCATTTGTGAATAAGGCAGTTATTAAAATTAAGACAGTGAACATCAAGAAAGATTTTGGGATTCGTTTTCCAAAAATATTTTTACTGAAAAGATTATTATTTATTTCCATAATTTCAATTTTGTTATTAGTTTTTTCCTGTCAAACTCTTGCGAATTTGCATTAATTAAAAAATAAAAATTACAAAATTTATTACTAAATCAGAATTAAATAAATTTAATCAACTATATTACTTTTCAGTAATATAGGATTAATTACTTGAAATAAAATTTATTCCGGAGTATTCGATGAATTGAGAGCGAATGTCAAAGTATTTTTTTATCATTTTTTTAAATATATTCCACTTTTCATTACTATTGTAAAACAACTCCATACTTTAACATTTCGTATGCAAGCGGGTTACCATTATGAAATTCATCTTCTTCAATTGGATGTGGTTCAATTCTTGTGTCAAACTTATGTGTCAACATCAAAAGTTGAACTTGCATTTTAAATTTATTCTCAAGTTTTTTAAAAACCAAAGCTAAGTCAATATCACTGTTATCATCGAAATCACCTCTTGCATAAGAGCCAAACAATACTGCTTTTTCAACAGCAAAATTGTTTTCTTTAAGAT
>CAZEHW010000033.1:0-11764 GCA_964511865.1 uncultured Hyphomicrobiales bacterium
AGATGGCGGTACAGTAGATCTATCAGGTTATCTGGACAATACAGATGACCAGGCACTAACTCTAACCGGGAATAATTTAACACTTGAAAATGGCGGCACAGTAGATCTATCAGGTTATCTGGACAATACAGACAATCAGACACTCGCTGAAGTTCTAACCGAGGGTAATACCGCCAATATGGTAATAAATATGAATAGCAACAAAATCACAGGTGTTGCGACAGCAACTACAACTGGAGATGCTATTCCATATGGACAGAATGCAGGAGGTGACTTAACCGGTACATATCCAAATCCGACAATCGCACAAAAGGGCGCAACAAGCGGTCAGACTTTGAAGTGGAATGGAAGTTCATGGATAGCATCAAATGATGATAATACAACTTACACAGCAGGGACTGGAATCGATATTACAGGAACTACAATAACAAATACAGGTGATACAGATGCAAGTAATGATATAACGACAACAACAACAGCAGGAGGCGACTTGACAGGAACCTATCCAAATCCTACGATAGCTCAAAAAGGAGCAACAAGTGGTCAAGTACTGAAGTGGAATGGAACAGCATGGGTAGCACAAGCAGACGCAGGTTTAACAAGCATAAGTGTTACATCACCAATTACTGGTGATGGTACAGGTGGTAATCCAATAGCATTAGCCAACACGGCAGTAACCGCAGGCAGCTACGGAAGTGCCACTCAGGTTGGAACATTTACAGTAGATGCTCAAGGTAGACTCACAGTAGCCGGTAATACAACAATATCAGGCACAACCCCTGGTGGCACAGCCGGAGGCGATTTAACGGGTACATATCCAAATCCGACATTGGTTAACACGACAGTGACAGCAGGAAGTTATGGAAGTTCAACACAAGTAGGAACCTTTACTGTAGATTCGAAAGGAAGACTAACAGCCGCAGGAAATACAACAATAACTGGAACAACTCCTGGAGGTACAGCAGGTGGTGATTTGGCTGGTACATATCCAAATCCGACTATTGCACAAAAGGGTGCTACAACAGGTCAAGTTTTGAAATGGAATGGTAGTGCATGGACAGCTCAAGATGACCAGAATACTGCTCACGTCGCTGGTGTGGGATTAAGCATTTCCGGTGCAACAATTACTAATACCGGTGATACAGATGCCAGTAATGACATTACAACATCAACGACAGCAGGAGGAGATTTAACAGGAACATATCCAAATCCGACAATAGCACAGAAAAGTGCAACGAATGGACAAGTATTGACTTGGAATGGTACAGTTTGGACTCCTTTGGATGTAGCAAATTCAGGATGGGGAAAAACAGGAAATGCCGGAACAACCGCTGGAACAAATTTTGTAGGTACCACAGATGCAGTTGACTTGGTAATGAAAACAAATAATGCTGAGAGAATGAGATTAACATCAGCAGGAAATGTTGGAATAGGAAATACAAATCCCGCACAAAAACTCGACATCACAGGAAATTTACAGTTTTCTGGTGCATTGATGCCTGGAGGTTCGTCTGGTACAATTACACAAATATTACAATCGAACGGAGCGGGTAGCCCTCCTACGTGGATAAATCCCCAGGTTTTAGGCGGGTCTTTAGCAAACATTTTAGTTCCTTCAGCTCCAAGTTTTCCTTATACGGCAACATCAACAGACCTTGCATTAGTTATTACAACTGCTAATGGAAATGTGAATCTACCAGACGCTTCATCAATTCCAGGCAAAGTTTATTATATTTGTTTGGATGCCGGTATATCAGCAGGTACTGTTACTGCTATTACCGGACAAACTATCACAGGAACAACTGATACAAATTCTATTACATTACAAAGTGGTAACGGACAAGGAGCTTTTTCAGGAGTTTTATTAATTAGCGATGGTAGTTCAAGATGGTATATTGTAACAACCAGAAGGTCAGGATAAGACAAATATGTTATTTGATTGTCTAAATAATTTATAAAAAATATATTTTGAACGTGATATGAAAAATAAATTGATTTTAAAAATAATTTGCTTTATCCTTCTTACAAGTACTATGACTTATGGTCAAACTATAAATCGTCATGTTATTGGTTCTGGTGGAAGGGCGATTGAAAGCAATGGTGTTAGGGTAAATTGTACAATTGGACAAACCCACATTGGTCTTCTTAAACCTTCTTCAGATAAAATGGTTCATGGTGTTGGATATTGGTATAATGCTTCTTATTTGATGAATCATCCAAGTCCTGTAACTTTTGTAATGGTACCTGAACTTGCAGGCGAAATTGGCAAAACAGTTACTGTCCCATTAATCTTAAGTGATACCAGATATAATTATTTGCTAACTTCAAGAGAATTTGAGGCAACAATAAAATATAACATGACAGTCCTACAACCTATATCAAATCTATTAATTCCTGAGTGCAAAGTTACTGATGGTGATGAATGTACTGTGACAGTTACAGGTTCTTTTCCAATGTCAGATTCAGTAGATGTTGTCCTTTATAATTTAGATTTTCTTGTAAGGTTGGGGAGTGTAGAAAGCTCACCACTGAAGATTGAGTCTTTTAAATGGATAAACCATGAGGATGCATATGTTTTAAAGCACGATGGCGATCTTGAAGTTCTGGGTATCTGCAAGGAAGGTGATACAATCCGAACCGTCAAGAGAACTACAGAAGCTGGTTTATATGCAAGTTATCCTGAACCGGCTACAGATCAAGCGTTGATAAACTACGGTCTAAGTGAAAATGGTTATACAAAAATATCTTTAATCAACAACCTAGGTAGGGAAATTGCTATACTTTTCGAAGGTTCTGCAGATGCAGGAAAACATAGTATTTTAGTAGATTTAACTGATATATCAAGCGGGTTGTATTATATAAATTTAGCTACTCCAACAGAGAGGTTTAGCAGAAAATTGTTAATAAATAAATAAAAAAATTAATGAATTATTTTTTCAAAAGAAAATACGAGCAATTATTTTTACAAATTCTAATTGTTGTTATATTATACTCAAATCCTGTGCTAATTTTTAGTCAGGAAAGTGCTAAATTTACAGATACTTTGATAGCTGAAGCAAAGTACAACGATCCCAATGTTTGGGGAGTAGGAGTTTTCGGTGGTATTCTGCTTAACAGTCATTTTGTTGATTTCCATGCATTGCCTAATGTACCTAGTTGCTGTCCCGATTATAAAACAGGGTTTGGAACAAAATTTTCCCTTGGTGCTTTCTTTGATTATAAGATTTCTCCGAATTATGATCTTTATGCACAAATAAGAGCTAACTATTCAAATATTGGTGGAACTATAAAAGCCGAAGAAAGGGAACTGATGTTCTATAGTCCTACTCAATCTGTTATGGGTTTAATAGAACATACAATTGAAACTTCAATCAACACTTTCTCACTTCAGCCAATAATTAAATATGCTGTTTTTAAAAATACATTTTTAAATTTAGGCATGTCAGTTGGTTTATTTACTTCAACTTCGTTCGAACAAAAAGAAGTATTGGTTGACCCAAAAGATTTAGTTTTTGAAAATGGTAAAAGAATACGCATGAATTATGGTGGTGATATTCCAGGTGTAACAGATCTTTACTCATCAGTTGTGGGTGGAGTTAATTATGATATTCCACTTAGTGAAAATAAAGATTGGTTATTGTCACCTGAGGTTTTTCTTGAATACGGACTTAATGATATAATACCTGATGAGAAATGGAATGTACTCTCCTACAGAATTGCACTCGCTGTGAATTACAGGAAAGTTGTTGAGGAAATTGAAAGATTTGAACAATATGAAAGAATTGATACAATTAAAATTGAAATGCCTACTATAGCCAAAAATAAACTCATAATTGGTTCTCCTACTATTTCCTATGATTCATTACAGGTTAAAAATGTATTGACTATTACAGAAAACTATTTTAGAACGGATACTCTTTTTATGCCTCCTGAATATGTTATGTCCGGGGCATTGAAAATCACAGCTCTTGATGAAAACGGGAATGAAATACTTTCTCCGGATATAAGGGTAGAGGAATTTTTATTTAATAAGATGAAACCAATGTTAAATTATGTTTTCTATGATTCAAATTCTTCTTCAATTCCGAAGAGGTATAAATTATTATCTAAGGAAGAAGCAGATAAATTTAGTTTAAACAGGTCATTTTCAAAGGAAGAATTGGGATTCTATCATAATATTTTGAACGTTATTGGCCTCAAACTTAGACAAAATCAAGATGCGAATGTTACACTAATCGGGCATAATTGCAATTTAGATGCAGAAAAAAATAATTTAACTTTATCCAAAAATCGTGCACAGTCTATCAAAGATTATTTAACCAATATTTGGCTGATTAATCCTGATAGAATTACAGTCAAAGCACATGGTTTGCCCGAAACGGCATCTAATAATAGAGCAGTAGAAGGACAGGAAGAGAACAGAAGGGTTGAAATTTATTCTGATAATTTTAAAATTACATCCTCTTTAATAGCAAGGGATACTGTTTTAGAAACTACATTTATTAACAAAGAAGATTCAGAAATGAAGAATTTAAATTTCGGAGGATTTAGAATTTATACTTCACTTTCATCTAAGAAGGATATTCAAAATTGGACATTGTCTTTGGTTCAGGGAAAAGATACTCTAAAGTCATTTTCCGGACAAGGAAATATACCATCTTCACATGATTGGATTGTCAACGATAGCATCAATGTATCTGAGATATTATCAAAACCAATAAATATTGAATTATATGCAACAGATATTGGTGGTAAGCAAGTTAATTTAAATGAAGTACCAAATGTAATTGTAAAAACTATTGCTTCTAAAAGACAAAACAGAGAAACTGACATCAAAAAAGACAGCTATAGCATGATGCTGTTTGAATTTGCTTCTGCTAGGTTTACAGAGGAGAACAAAGACTTTCCTAACATTATCAGACGCTTGCTAAAAGATGAATCAAGAGTGCAAGTTATTGGTTATTCGGATAGTTATGGTGATGATGACTATAACTTAAAACTTTCTACCCGAAGAGCTGATGCAGTAGCGAAAGCAATAAATCATCCAAACATTACAAGTAAAGGGGTTGGTGAAACCATACTACTTTATAGTAATGAATCACCCGAAGGAAGATTTTATTGTAGAACAGTTGATATTATATCTGAAACCCCAATACATTGGTAGAGGATTTTGTAAAGTTTATTAATCAATTAATTGTTCCATGGGAGTTTGGTCAAATCCACATTTCCACCGGATAATATTATACCTATTCTTTTGTTTTTAAGTTTAATTTTACTACCAAGTAAAATCCCTAATGCTGTTGCAGAAGATGGCTCAACAATAATTTTCATTCGTTCCCAAATTAATTTCATAGCTCTAACAGTATCTTCATCAGAAACAGTAATTATATTTGATACATTCTGTGATATTATTTTGAAAGTTCTATCACTTAGTGATGTAAGCAAACCATCGCAAATAGTATTTGGATGAACTGAAGGTATTATTTTCCCGGATTGCATTGAGCGAAAAGCATCATCAGCACCTTCGGGTTCGGATGCAACAATTTTTGTTTTTGGTGAAAGCGATTTAACAGAAATTGAAGAACCGCTTAAAAGCCCTCCCCCTCCGACCGGCGTTATAAAATAATCCAAATTCGGGATTTCTTCAACTAACTCTTTTGCTGAAGTTCCCGCACCGGCAATCACATTATAATTATCATATGGGTGAATAAACACGGACATTTTCTCTTCTAAAACTTGTTGTAAAGTAGATTCTCTTGCTTCTAAATTCGGCTCACAGAATATAACCTCAGCACCATATCCTTTAACAGCTTCTATTTTTACTTTTGTTGAATTATTGGGCATGACTATGGTAGCGGATATTCCTCTGATTTGGGCTGCTAATGCCAAAGCCTGAGCATGATTACCCGAAGAATGTGTCGCAACACCTTTAGAAGCTTCTTCATTTGTTAGTGAAAAAACTGCATTTGTTGCTCCTCTGAATTTAAATGCTCCGACTTTTTGAAAATTTTCACACTTAAAAAATATTTCGCATCCGCTTATATCATTTATACTCTTTGAGGTCAATACAGGTGTATTTTTAATATAAGGTTTTATTCTTTCAGAAGCTTTTATAACATCTTCTATTGTTGGTATCTTCATTTCTTTGATAAATATTTTAAAATTATTGTTTTCCTGTAATTTTCTCTATTCGTTTCTTTAGTAATTCGGCTCTGTCTATCCATCCCTTATTTTCAAACAAAGTTATAAGTTTAATTAAAGTATCATAATGATATGGCTCCAGATAAAGAGCTTTGTGATAAAATTCTTCAGCTTGTTCAGTATCATTTTGTCTCTCATAAATATTTCCTAACAAATAAAATATTTCGGGATTTTGGATATTCTCATTTATTATTTCATCACAAAAATCCTTTGCTCTGTCATATTGTCTTAATAAGATTAGTTGTTGTATCTGATTATACAACTGACTATCGGATTTATTATAATTCATAGTTTCACTGTATTGTGTTTTCAGTTCATTAATATTCTTATTGAATCTGAAAACTTTTTGTAAAGCTCCGATTCTATTTCTCTTGATTTTGGAATTATTTTGTTTGAGTTGAGTTTCTGTCGAATTTAATGAATATGTAGTTGAAGAAATATTTGTTTTCTTAAATTTTGGATTTTGAAAATAGCAGCATTCATTTTCAGTAGTTATTACTATTCCATTTTCTGTAAGAATTCTCGATATATTATTTAAAAGTTTGTTAACCGCCTCATTCGTTAATATATTGAAAATATTTTTTGTAACAATAATATCATATTTCTTTCTGTTTGAAAAAAAATTTGATTCAATAATATTTGCTTTATGAAAGTTTACTAAATGTGCAATTTTCGGATTTAATATAACTAATTCCTCAGCTTTACGAAAATATTTTTCAGTTAAATTCATATCCATATATTTAATTGAATCACTGTTATAGACAGCCTGTTTGGCTGTTTCAATTGCGGTTGGAGAAATATCAACACCATCTATGGTAAAGTCTTTTGAATTTAAACCTGAATTATTTAAAGACATTGCAATTGAATAAGCTTCTTCTCCACTCGAACAAGCAATTGAAAGTATCCTTATTATCTGTGAATTCTTAATAAATTCGTTATCATTGATGTATTGAATTATGGTTTCATACAATTCTTTATCTTTAAAAAACCATGTTTCATGGTTTAACAACTTTTCGGCAAGAAGAATTAATTCAGTTCGATTTGTATCTATTAAAATTAATAGTTTGTCAATGCTTTCGATTTCATTATCTGAGAGATATTCTAAAATCATTGAATGAAAATTGGATAAATCATTATCAATTACATTCAGCCCAATTTTAATTTTTATTAATTCTCTTATTTTCTCAATAGATGTCATTAGTGACAAACTTAACTATATGAACAAGTCCAACATTTATACAAAGATAAGAAATATGCTGATTATTTAATTAAAAAAAGCAGGGTATAAAAATATTCCCTGCTTACTTTTTTAAATTACTGAATTAAATTTTATCCAAAACCGATTTTATTCTAGAATAAATATCACCGATTTCACCTAATCCATTTATTTTCGAAGTCATCTGCTTTTTATCATAATAATCGATTAGAGGAAAAGTTTGAGATTCATATACTTTTAACCTGTTCATAATCGGTCCGGCTTTATCGTCATCACGTAGATATAGTTCTCCTCCACATGGTTCATCACATATATCCTCTTTCACAGGTCGTTTATAGAGTAAGTGATAAGATTTACCGCATACTTTACAAACTCTACGTGCTGTTAACCTGTTGACCAATTCTTCATTAGGTACTTCAAGAACTAAAACTGTATCGAGTTTTTGCCCCATTTCTGATAGAAGTTTATCTAAAGATTCAGCTTGATTTACTGTTCTGGGAAATCCATCAAGGATATAGCCTTTTGACAGTTCAGGTTTTTTTAGTTCTTCCTTTATCATGTCAATTATAAGTTGGTCAGGGACTAATTCACCTGCATCCATAAATTTTTGAGCTTTTTGTCCCAGTTCGGTTCCTGCTTTTCTATTAGCTCTTAATATATCACCTGTTGAAAGCTGGACTACGCCATAATCTTTGCAGATGCTTTCAGATTGAGTGCCTTTGCCGGCACCCGGAGGTCCTAAAAATATAAGTTTCATCATCCACCTATCTAATATAAAATTATTGAAATTATTATTTAATTGTTCTAAGTTAATAAAATTTATTTATTACTAAAAGTCAAATATTATATCTGTATTCAAATGGTTGAAGTCAAACCAATTTACATATTCCATAACTACATATTTTACATTGCAAAACCACTGAAGATTTGTGATACTGTTGACAAATAGTACAGCAACAGATTTCCGAGTATCCATACTGAAAATGTTAGTATTACAAAATTCTTAGTATTTTCAGAGTGAAACATTTTTGCATATGAAATACCAAGAACCGCATAAAACCAAATCATGAAAGGGTCAGCTTTTCTCAATAAAAATCCTGTGAAACTCAGCCATTCTGCATCAATAAAATTTGCAAGACTTAAACCAATATAGAATTTATCTAATGCAAGGGAAAGAATTATTGTTATTATAGTTTGCAAGATTAAAATATAATAACTTAGACCATAAGCTGACATTGCACTTCCAAAACTGCCTTCACCAATCAATAAGTATTTGATAATAAGGAAAAATATCAGGTTAATGACAAAGAAAGCAATAAATGTATAGATTGCAATTCCTATCAGTTGGAAAATCAATGTTGAACTTCCACCATCTTGCATTTTAGACATTATCAATTCTTTCTGCTTTTCAGCTTCCTGTTGTGTAATTTTTCCTTTATCAACTTGTTCCTGATAACTTTTCTCGATGGCTTCTATGCTTTTATTTTCCATTTCAGCTTTTAAGGCAGGATTTTGATAATATAAAAATGAAGCTAATCCCGAAATAACAATAAATATTATTATTGGGATAAGCCAGTCAGAAGTCTTTGGAGTATTCTTCGCTATTGCTTCTAATGTTTCAGAAGGTGATGAAATTACACCAATTATTTTTTCTGAATAAGTTAGCTCTTCAACAGTTTCATTTTCTGTTAAATTATTCTCGTTGATATTTAATTCATCTGACATGTCTTAATCCTATAAATTAATGAAATATTTTTTTATTTATTCTTTTTGTTTTCTCTTTGTGTTGAATTTTTCTTGATATTCAATTAAATCACGTTGTGTCGTTTCTCTTAACGAATCTAAAATCTCTTGAAATATCTTTGGCTCGTTCTTTGCCAAATCAAAATATTCCTCTTGGAATGATTCTTGAGTAAATCCGTATTCCTTATAAATTTTTTCAATTTCAGAATTTGACTTTAAAGAATCTTCCTGATATACTTCTCTTGCAATTAATATCTTTTTATAGGCAATTGCAAAATTCCTGTAATCTTCCTGAAAAAAATCACAGGAAAATAACAGTAAAAGAGTAATACTGAGTAATAATATTTTTTTCATACCAAAATATATACGAAATAATGAATACCAAAAATACAATAAAAAAGCCGAAGTACAAAATGTACTTCGGCTTTTTAAAATCAAAGGTAAATTTTACCTTACAACAACCATTTTATTTGTTAATGAATAGTTGTTAGATGTCAATGTGTAATAGTAAACTCCTGATGATAATCTTAATTCAGAAGCATTAACTGAAACATCATGCCATCCTGTGCTAACTGTATTGTCAACCAAGACTGCAACTTCTTTTCCATAGATATCTGTAATCGCTAAACGTACAAATGTTGTCTGAGGAACAAAGAATCTAATCTTGGAATTATCTGCAAATGGATTTGGTGTATTGTTTGACAATGCAAAACCACCTCTTGTAATGTCAGTTACATCAACAATACCGCCTGTTGTAACTGTTACTGTAACTGGGTCGGATGTTACAGTTCCACAGATGTTAGTTACATTACATGTATAAACACCTGCGTCTGACATTGTTGCTGAAGTTACTGTATAAGTTGGGTCAGTAGCTCCTGTGATATCAACGTCATCTTTTAACCATTGATATGTTAATGGTGCTTCACCTGTTGCTGCAACAAAAACAGTAAATGGATTACCTTCTGCAACTGTTTGGTCAACAGGTTGTGTTGTAATTGCAACAGACTGCAATATTGTTAAAGTAGCTGAAGCTGATGTTACTGATTTCCCACCGGGGACAACTGTAACAACACAGTCATAGATGCCTGCATCTGTTGCACTAACAGCAGAAAGCATTAATTCATCAGTTGTTTCTCCGCTAATAGCTACACCATCTTTACGCCACATATACTCTAAAGTTGCATCAGGATCTGACGATGTGGCTGTTATGCCAAAAGTATGATCTGCACCTTCACAGATTGATGCATCTGCAGGATCTTCATTAATGTATACCTGTGGGAATAATTTGACTAAAGCAGGTTTGGAAGTAAGTGTGTTACATGCACCTTTAAGTACACAAAATACACCATCCTGTAATGGACCGTCAAGTAAATCCTGGTCAATATTTCTTATAGTAAGAATTGTTGAACCTGCACCTGTAAAGTTACCGTCAACACTCAAGTCGTTTTTAACTGAATCTCTTGTTGAGTTATTGAAAAACCACTGTACTTCAGGTTGAAATAATGGGTCATCAATACCTTCGTCAGCAACTATATGTGCTTCAACTTCGATAATTGCAATACCACCAACGTCAACCCTTGCATCTTCGGGTTCTCTTGTAATTTCTGCGTCACTTAATGCATTTACTAAAATACTTTCTGTCCATTTTGGTTCTGCACCGCTGCCTCTAACCAAGCACTGATATGATCCTTCCATATCAAAATTCAAACCTGGGTCTGTACCTTTAAATGGTTTGAGACTGTCAAGATAAATTGATGCTTTTTCTGCCCAATCATCTCCCGGGTTCTCATAATATTCCTTTAAGCTCTTACCGTCTTTATACCATTCGTATCTTGCCTGAACACCTCTTGTTACAAAAGCTGTAGCTCCAAAGAAGTGACCTGTTGAACCAACGCAGTCCATAACTCCTTGTGGTTGATTTGTAATAAATACTTCAGGTACAATGTTTTCAGAACCCATGAAGTAAGAATATCTTGTCTGACCTAAGTAATCAGTCTGTTGAATTTCTGCTTCAAGTAATGGATCACCTAAATCAATTGGATCATCAAATACTAAAACTTCATCGAATGTATTTAAGCTTAGATTGAAGTTGTCGAAATCAAAGAAATCAATCGCAATGCTTGATGAGTTTGCATCCTGTCCATTTGCAGCTTGTAGAGCAGCTAAATCAGCACAAGAAATACCATCCCATCTTGCTAATTCAATTGGATCAGATATGTCTTTTGTCCAATAGTTATTTTCATCAACAATATTCGAACTAGCTGAACCAGCAACAAAAGCCGAACCGGTAGCACCTTCATTCTGAATAATATTTCTTTTTATAGTATTCATACCTCCATTTATCATAAGTGCAGGAGCCGCTACTGAAGCTGATTTATTTGCTATTGAATTGTAATAAACACCCATAGAATTGTTATCAAGAAACAATCCAAATATACTTGAAATGTTGGCTGTTCCAGAAGATTGCGTATTAATTAAGAATGATTTATTTAATCTAATTAAACAAGAAGATTTTGTTTCAAAAATGTGCGAAGATACACTTGGTGGATATGCAAATGAACAAATCAGAAAATGTGTTTTTCCTTAATTTTCATTTTCACTTTT